>CAMNPM010000047.1 GCA_946548065.1 uncultured Prevotella sp.
CTTTATTCAACGTTCTTAAATGTTCAATCACCAGTTGCCAGTGAGAATGTGTACCAGGAACTGCACACACGACGGCAGATGGTCGTCGGCTCCCCACAGCTTGGTAGAGCTGTACAGCGTCACCTTGTCGCCGAAGGCCTTCTTCACCGCCTCCGAGTTGGCATACGGCACCACCGTGTCGCCCTCGCCGTGGAACAGGTAGATGGGTCGGGTGGGGGTCCAGCCCTTTGTCAGGTCGTTCTTGTCGAAACACTCGAAGAGCTTCTTGCACATCTCCGACTCCCTGTCGAGAGCGGCGGGGCTCAGCAGCTCCTTCAGCGCCACGGCCGTAGCCCCCGACCTCGCATGCTTCGTGGTGGGGAAGTGTTCGAAGATAAACTTGTTGATCTGCGCCGCATTATACAGCTTGCTGGCCACCATCTCGTCAATCTCCTGCTTATACTTATTATACGTATCGCTGAAGAAGTCCTCCTCCTTATAGTCCTTCAGGATGTTCTCGCCGTTCTCGTCCTTCACGTGCATCATGGAGCGTATGACGATGGGGAACACCACGGGATAGGTTATCACCTCCTGCTTGAAGTATTCGTTGAACGTCACGCTGGGGCTGTGAGGGCCCGATCCACAGTAGCTGTACGCGAAGCGCCAATTCTTGGCAAACTCCTCGTGCGTGTCCAGCCATTTGTGACAAGCCAGCGAGTTACCGCCGCCCTGCGAGCACCCTGCCACATAGAGTTTCCAGTTGTACTCCATCTTCACGTTGGCCACCTCGTCGAAGAGCTTGTATCCCGCCTTCAGCGCGTCGATACACTGCTTTGCACATACTTCGTGGTTGATGTAAGCCTGATGCTTATTCCCCGCCGTGATGCCAAAGCCCTGGTAGTCGGGCTGTATCAGCAGCAGGCACCCCGACATGAACAGCGTCTCGTAGGCATTGCCCGAGTAAGGCGATGCCGACTGGTTGGTGATGGTGAAGTGCGGGTTCAGGATGATGTAGTTAGGCCTCACCTCATAGAAGCTGCCGACGCTGAAGAGCCGGTTGCCGCCCCACGACACCCGTGCCGATAGGGTAATGGGATTGCCGTCATCGTCGGTACTGGGATATTCGATGTTGAACCACCGGTAGTAGCTCGTAGGCACCTTGATGCCCAGTGCCCTGCGCGCAGCCTTCTTGTTCTCCACCGGCCCGTTGTAAACCGTCCTCAGCAGCGCCGTCATGTCATCCTCCGGGTTAGAGTAGAGGGCATCATAGGCAATACTGCCAATCCAGGATACGCCTTTGTCGATAATCTTGTAGGACACACTCGACAGGTCTTCCGGAGTAGCAGGGTCTTCCTGTGTGGCAGCCCATTCTTCAAACATCGCCTCTACTTCTTCCGTCACACGATGCAACTGATGGGTCGATCCGGCGCGTCTGGGAGCCAAGTTTCCACCGCCGCCCTCGTAAGTCAGCGTCTTATTCGTCTTGTCATACTTAAATCCCATTTCTGTTTGGAAGTAGCGCTTCGTCTGATCGTCCAAAACGGCATGAACAGAACCGTCGGCGGTGCTGGTGTAGTGGAACGCTCCACCTTCCTCTTCATCCCATGTCATTTCGAGGCTCATCGCCTCATCGCCATCCGCATTACTGAAGAAATAGCGATTGTATTCGCCCGTTCCGTCAGCATTGAATTTGATTACATTAACCACTGTTCCGTTTAGCAGCTGTACGGTTTTTCCGCTGGCATCGGTAATGGCATCATTGATGTCATACTCTTCATACCATGTTCCTGCCAACTCCTGATTTAGTGCCTTGTTATCAACAGGAGGTTCTACTTTTTTGTCATCATCACTGCTACATGATGTGATGGTGAAGCCGCATATCATGATGGCGGCCATCAGCAAAAGATTAATTTTTTTCATAATTGTTTTTTTTAAAAAATAACTATTAATACTTATTTTCTGTAATGATCGTAGTTGTCATTGTATGGTGGATTGTGCAGCGGCATGGCAGGGTTCAGCTTAAGCCGCTGTCAGCTCGAAGTAGTGGTTGATGTCGTCTTTCTTGTCTTCCAGAGGCATCAGGTCGTCGGTCATCTCGTAGCGATACACGGTGGCGGGTTTGCCGCCGCCCACAGAATATATCATCATATTGTAAGGTATCCTATCCTGGCTCCACACCGCATGAGGCAGCGCAAGCAGCACTGTCAGCAGAAAGCTTGTTGTTACTATCCTTTTCATTTCCGTTATCATTTAGTGTCAGAATGCCAAGAAGGGTCGGAGCGCAGGCGAGTCCCCGCTGGTACCGCCTTTGGTGTACGGGCCTATTGTCACTTTACTGTCGTTGATAAACGATAAGTAGGTAGCCGCTTCTGTCCCTTGCTCCGTGCTCGTCCAGTAGTAGTAATTTTGCGTAAAACCATAAGTGGTTGTCATGTCACTGTTGGTAGTGGTAATAAATGGGGGGGCCCAACTGGAATCATCTGGGATGTCGGCTCCATTGGCCTTAAGTAGCAGCGCCCACTGGCCAAGGCTGGGGATAAACCAGTCGCTGGTACCCGCAGGGTGGGGCGTTGATGTGCGGAATTGATTGATGGCCTTGCCAATATAACCATCCTTTGTGCCATACTCCTTCACCAGCTCCGCAGTATTGCTGATACCCGCCAGGTCGCCCAGTGCGCTGGACATTGTTATGTGGCTGGCAATATCCACCTCATCCATCTCATCGCCCCACTTATCTACTGCACTGCCCGTCTCGTCCGTAAGGGCTATGGCAAGTCCCCTGTAGGCCGAGCTGCTGGCATCGACACTGCCTGCCGTGCCAACATATACAATAGTAGCTTTTGCCGTGGTGCCATAGTAGTCTGCCTCCTCCTTCGTGTCGTAGATGTGACCGTCGGCACCAATCAACTTGTTTTTGTCACCTGCTCCGGCGGCTTCCACCTTTTTCATGGGCGACATCTTGACGCTGATGCGATAATACTTGGCAACGCCGAAGCTGACATCATCCTTCGTGAACTTATAGTCGCTGCCAGCCACGGTGGCCACCATGCCAATCCGTTTTCCGCTGATGCCACGCACAGCCACGTAGAGCGGTGAGCTGGTGGGCGAGCCGGGCGTGACGGTGTAGGTGTGGCCGTCGGCATAAATCTTCAGCTGCGAGACGTTGCCCAACGAGCTGCCGCCAGCATCTTTGAGCTTCAACTGCAGGATGGCCTGATGGTTGCTAAACGAGGCCTCTCCGCCTTCCACACTGATCCTGCCTTGGTCAATACCAGTCACGTTGACCACTGCCGTAGCATAGTCGCAGACATCGGAGATGTGTGCCAGCGTACCGTCCTGCTCATCGTAGCTGGGCGCGCCATAGCTCAGTATCAGCTGGTCTCCCACAGCCACCTCGCCCGTGAGTGCACCCTTCAGTGTGGCCGACTGGCCATCGGCTTGGGCCGTCAGCTTGCCAGACATTGCTTGATTCTTGGTGTTGTTATATACGCTCACCTCATCACCATTCCTCCACTGTGAAAGAATCATTGTCCCGTCCTCCGTCAGCACACGTCGCATGGCAGCCAGCCGCTCTTCGCCGTCAGAGCCTTTCGTGGCATCGAGGGTCAGTTCGTAGGTGCCGGGGCGCTGGGGCTCCGGAGTGCCGGGGTGCTGGGGCGCGTCGTCACTTGTGCAAGCTGCCAGCAGCCATCCGCCCGCCAGCACAGCAGCCTTCATCCTTACATTCATACTATTCTTTTTCATAGCAGCCAATACCAATGTACAATTACCAATCCAGTTCTTCTTGTGATTCATATTGCTGACGATTGCCCGTCGACTGCATGGAGTTCACCAGCAGTTGCTGTGCTGTCCGTAGCGTCACCACCTGCAGCATGGGTTGTCGATACGTCTTTTTCTTTTTCATCACTTGCTGAAATATTTCTTGCCTTTATAGATATATACCCCCCTGTCGGGCCTGGCCTGCAGTTCGCGTCCGTTCATGTCGAAATAGCGGTCGCCGTGCCGACGGTCGATGACGTGTATGTAGGGCGTCTGGATGTCCGTAGCCTCCATGTCGCCATCGAAGGTGATGCCCTCGCCCGCACCGTTGATGACCGTCTTGCCGCCCTGGCCCGTGTAGCTGTCGCTGGGCGCGAAGTAGGCACTGAACGAGGGCAGCTCCTTGAAGTCGTCCGTAGCATGGGCTACGCTTCTCCAAGTACCGTTGCTCTGCATCAGATAGGCGTTCTCGCCCGAAAGCTGCTGCTTGCTGAGCGGACTGAAGTTACCCTTCCACTTACCCATCATGGCACTCATGTTGTAAGCATCGTCAACCGCCGACTCCTGGGGCGTACGCACCACCCGTACATTCGCAGTCTCCAGCATGACGTGGCCCATGCCCACAATGACCAGATAAGGCTTGCCAGCCTCTAAAGTCGATGTAACGTTGTCGAAGAGGAACTCCTGCTCCTTTGTGACGCTCACCAGCTCGTAGGCCAGGACGACGTTCTGCCCGTCCGTCTGCTTCGACAGGTCGATGGTAAAGGGCAGACAGATGGTGTATGCCTTTGGCGAGTAGGTGTAGAACAGGTCGTCATCAGCCGCTGCGGGGCTGTTGGCCGCGCCGTCCCCGGCATCGTCCATCTGTGGAGCCAGGGCCTCTTCGGTGCCTTGGTTGCGGTCGATGTCCAGACACTGGTCTATCCTGCCTTCCGTATCCTTGGGTGTCACGTTCGCCCACAGCTCGCCGTCGTAGGTCGCCCTGGCAGCTGTGAAGTCGTAGGGAGCCCTGAATGCACTGCCCGCGTTGAGCGAGAGCCAGCTGCACTTGTCGCCAATGATGACGTTGGGGTCGTTATATCCGGCCATGTGGTCCCGATTGTCAGGCATGAATACAAACACGTCGTTGCTGAGTCCGGCAAAGGCACTGGTCATCGAGCTGCGCGACACCGGGCAGGGTTCCAGATTGGTGCATCCCGACAGGTCGATGCTCTTCAGCTCGGCATGATCGCGGAACAGTGCCCTGCCCATCTCCGTCACTGGCACCTCTTGCTGGCTGCCTTCAACCACAGCCGTCACGCTGTTGGGAACTTTCAGATGGCTGCTACTGCCGGTGTAGTCGGTCAGGACGGCATAGTACTTGCGGCTCCAGAACGTCTTCTTGATTTCGTACCTGAAGCCGTCCGCCATGCCCTCGCCATAGGCACGTCGGCTGCCCGTCTCATCGAAGACGGCGGCGCGATTAGTGATGCTGCCCACATTGAGATAGGCTTTATAGGGCGGCACGGTGCCGTTGGCATTCTTGTAGTAGTAGAATCCCAGCTGCCCGCTGGTGCTGTGGCCCAGCGTCAGCAGATTGCCTTCGGAAGCATCTGACTGATAGACGGGTTTTCCATCCCGCCCCGTACCTATAAGCTTGTTCAGATAGAGTGGTATGGTTTCTACCCTTCCGCCGTAGGGTTCCAGGATATAAGTGCCAGCCTGCTGCGCCTTGATGACGACAGGTGTCTCGGCTGGCAGCTTGTTGTCGGTGGCCACCAGCGTGACCACCTCGTCGGTAGTATATTTGGAATGGGCGATGAAGGGCTTCAATTCTGCAGGCAGCTTCGTATTGAAGCCGATATACAGCGTGGCATACAGGGCGTCGGTAACTGTCAGCGGATAGTAGCGCTTCAGTCGCTGCCGGTCGTTATAGTCAGCCCACTCGCTGTCCTGCTGGTATTGCTTATAGAGCACTCCGTCGGTGGTGGCGTCGTTGATGTAGATAACCATCTCGTCGCTCTCCGTGTCGGAGGATGCCTTCGAGTGGATAATGCCGCCAGGAGCCAACTGTGTGAAACTGTCATAGCGTGGCGCATTGATATAGATGGTGTCCAGACCCTCTACACGGTAGATGGCTCCCTTCAGGATTTTGTTTACCTTGCCCGAGAGGGTCAGCGAGCGATTGGTTACCGCCGAGGTCTTCAGGGCGTTGGGGTAGGCCACGAGGTTGTCGTTGCCGTCGAAGATCATGTGTTCACGTACCTTGTAGAAACAGTCAATAGAGTCGCTGAACACATCGATGATATTGCTGCCATAGAAGGGGTGCGGGTCGATGGTGGTCAGGCTGTTGGGCAGCGTGATAGTCGCCAGAGCCGTGCAGCCCTTGAAGGCATTGGCGCCTAAGCGCTTCAGTCCGGCAGGCAGGCGAACGTCCCACAGTTCGGGGAGATTGTTCAGCTCGTCGGTAAGCTCAGTGATGCCCTTGAAGTATTTCAGTTCAGGGAAGCGGTCGCATCTGTTTCCCATCATCTGGAGGACAGACTTCAGCTGAGCGTTGCTGACGGCACCTATCTCGTCGAGCGACAGACGGCCGTCCTTGTTAGTATCGAAATAATTCCTGCAGTAACCCTCTACTGTACCACTGGCAAACTTGATACCCTTAGTAAAATCATTGTTCAGTGTGACAGGTATCAGCACTTTGTCGTCGCCAACGGCAGCCATGATATACTTCTCGCCCGACGGCCCCATCTGTTTGGGTGCTATGACTTCCAATTCGTTGGACACGTCGAAGCAGTCAGGATGGGATGCCGTCCACTCCACACCACCACCGACAAACTCAGTGTGGTGCTTCATGTCGTACAGCGGATTGTCTTTCTCTGCCTTCACTGGTAGCGAGAGCAACAGACCGTAGCCTGTGTTTTCGAAGACTTTCAGCATGGGATAACGACCGCGTTTGGAAGTCCAGTTTTCGGCATCGCCCAGGCCAGTACCCAGCACCATGTCCTCCTGCGTGGTGTTATAGTGGGGCATGAAGCCTTCGGGATAGATGCAGTCGGCACCCTCCGAATAAGAAGTTTGGGGTTTAGAGGAAATGACCGACAGACTCAGACAGCGACGGCAGTTGGTGGCAGAGAGTTCGTTGGCGTTCGTGAAACTATAGACCTGACTGTTTTTGCGGAACACGACCGCCGCGATGCAGTCTTCCAGTACGCCCCCAGCGGCCAGCGTGCCACAGATGCCGCTGACTGTTTTGGCCCGGTAACTGCTGACCACACCCTGCACAATGCAGTTGCGGATAGTGCCTTCGTTGGTACCTGCCAGCAACGAGGCGCTGGCAGCATCACAGTAGTCGTTGACGTTCATAAAGGCATCCACCACGGCCAGGTTCTCAATGACTCCCTTGTTCACCGCTACCAGACCCGTGCGCTGCTGCTCGTGCTCACGGCCCGACAGATCCATGTTCAGGCCACGCAGGTAGTGGCCGTCGCCGTCAAGATGCCCGTTCCATGTAAAGAGGTAGTCCGACATTTCCAGATTCAGATACTGGGCTTCGTCGCGGTTGCCGTTGATGCTCACGAGGTTGCGGTTCAGCCAGATGTCCTGTGCCAGTTTGTAGTATTCACCGGCCTTGTTGGTGCGCAGTGCCTTCTCCAGTTGGCGGGCTGTACGTATGAGATAAGGTGTGGACTGGGCACCAGTGCCTTCGAAACTGACGTCATAGTCCTTGCCCCACTCATAAGTCGTACCTACTACGACGTTGATGTACAGACGCTTGGTCAGAGAGCCATACTTCACATCGATGACCTCCTCGCCGGGCGACAGCAGTTGCAGTTTGCCGTCGGCAATAGACATGTTGTAGTGATCGTCGGGCAGGTTGAAGGTGAAGGTTTTGCCGTCTGCTTCCACATTGTCGATAGGGAACGGATAGTCCAGACGATAGGCCTTGCACAGACCGTCGGTAACCTTGCGGAACTGTAGGGGTACGGATGCCAGCCAAGCGTAGTCGGGCAATAGCAGGGGTGCGCCAGGAGCGGTGATACCGAACTCGTTGTTGATGGCGCGGATACCGTCGTCGGTATTAGCTTTGATGTAAGCGTCGTTCAGTGTGAGGCGCGGATAGAAGCCTTCCTTGTATTCCCACTTAAAGCCATCGTAGTAACCAGCTAACGGGCAGCCTGCGCGAACGCCGCTGGTCATCTTGGTGTGCGGAAGAGCCAGAGGGCCGCTGAAGTCGGCCATCGCGTTGTCGATAAAGCAGTCCTTGGGCTGGACGGTGGAGGGATTGATGATGGGATTGCATTTGTCGGCATCTACGTGCTTGCGGAACGTACCCGTAACGAGGTTGCCTTGGCAGGGATTGCTGTTGGTAGCATTCTTGCACAGTCCGATAATGCCGCCCACTCGCTCGGAACATGTACCGCCGATATGTCCGCTGAAAATGTTGTTGACAATGGTCTCCTTGTCGCGGTCGTGACCTACGATGCCGCCCAGATACCGTCCGCCCTGCAGCTCCATCATGCTGATGTTGGCTGCCACGCGGTTGGCGGTGAACTGCCCCACGATGCCGCCGACGCTGGTGGCACTGTTGGCAATGATTTTTCCTGTCGTA
Source organism: uncultured Prevotella sp. (assembly GCA_946548065.1). Taxonomy (GTDB): domain Bacteria; phylum Bacteroidota; class Bacteroidia; order Bacteroidales; family Bacteroidaceae; genus Prevotella. Next base: position 8,330 of record CAMNPM010000047.1, read on the forward strand.
GCGCAGGCTACAATATTCATGTATGCCTGCCCGACAATACCGCCCACATGGGTGTCCTTCTCGTTGAAGACTACGATATTGGCATGGGCAGCACAGTCGTAAAGCAGAAACTTGTTGGCCTCCGTACGCCCTATGATTCCGCCTACGAAGGTCTCGTTCTCCAGACTGCCCGACTTGACGTTTATCCAGACGTCGGTGCAACACTGGGCCATGGAGGTGCGACAGGTCATGTCGCCGATGAGTCCGCCCACATAGTTGTTCTTCTTACGGCTGGCCGACTGGTTGAGCAGGGCGATGCCTCCCTGGGCGGTACACTGGTAGATGGCATTGTTGCGGGTGGAGCTCTTCGACGGGTTACAGTCGCCGGCCAGTAGTCCGATGGAGGTGCTGCCCTCGATGTGGGCAGAAACCTTGATTTCGGCATCCTTGATGTTCAGCGAAGCCACACTGCCGTAGAGCGTGCCGAAAAGTCCGAAGAAGTGGCCGCCGTTGTGGGTGGTCTCCGAACTGACTATCTTCATGTTCTTAATGGTATGGCCCTTACCCGAAAAGTAACAATAGGCATAACGCTCTAAGTGACCGATGGGCACCCAGCAGACATCCTTGCCTTCTACTTGCTTGGCCAGGTCGATGTCGGCTGTCAATTCAAAATACTGGTACTGACCGGACTTCATGGTGCCGTCGTTGACCATTTTGGCAAGACGGGCCAACTGTTCGGCATTGGCTATCTTATAAGGATTATTCTTCGTTCCATCTCCTCCTGCATAACTGCTTGCGGCATAGTCTTGCCAGGTGGGACCGTCGATGGCTTGTACCTTGGTCCATGCTGAAGCATGAAGAGTCAGTGCCAACAGGCATACGGACAAACACCATCGTATATTATTCTTTTTCAACATAGTGATAACTATTATCAATTAAAACATAAACTTAAACACTTCGCCGCTAGCACTTAGGATGTAGGTGCCATGCTGGCTGAGAGGAATAAACAGGCTCTCTGTGGCAGTACGCTGCTTGAAGACCATTTTGCCATCGATATGGAAGATGCGAACAGTCTCGCCAGTCTCCAGCCTGGAGAGGCGGATGCCGCCAGCCTCCTTGCTTACCGTCACCTTATGCTCCGGCTTTTGCTTGATCTGCTGTACAGCGGTGGGGTCCTCTTCATCGTCTGGCGTAGCGTAGAGATTCACCACATGAAGGTTTTCGGTATAGAGGTTCTCCACGTCAATGACGTCGGCTTCAGCCAGATTGTCGGGGTCGTCGGGATCAATCTTGACACCTGTTACAAACAGGTTCAGGTAAGCGGGAATGTCGTCCTTGACATTCTCGACCAGCACGGTTGTCCAGGCTTTGCGCTCGTCGCCCACTTGCTCGAAGTCACCGCTGAAGAGTTCCACTTCAGCACCATAAGTGATGCTTTCTGCAGAGCCGGCATCAGGGTAGATGCCCACCCATATCTTATGCATGTCGAGCAGACCAGCATCGGAGTGGTCGGTCACCTCCACTTCGAAGGCGTTAATCAATTTGCCGTCCTCGTCGTAGTAGACCGACTGGCCCAGCAACTTACACTCTACATTCTCAGGAACATCCAGGATTCCTTTTCCTTCCTTGCTGGTGCTCTCCAGGCTCACCTCCTCGCCGTTGGCGCGGCGAGCAGTCTTGGCCTGATACTGGTTGAAGTAGTCGACCGTGACATTGGCCGTCAGATAGCCATCAAACTTATCAGGCACCTGATAGTCCCAGGTAAGGGTCTCTGTCTCGAAGGGCGGAACGTTCAAGCCGTCAAAACTGAAACTCTGTCCGTTGAGCGTACCTGTCACCTTGGTGATAGGCGACGTTCCGGTGTTGCTGATGTTGATGTTGACAGGCAGCACCTTGTTGCTCTGCAATGGCCGACGAGTGTAGCTGATGTTGTATGCAAAATCGTTGTAGAAGGACTGATTGTACATCACCACCTGTGTCTGGTCGGTACGCTCGTTAGTCAAGGCATAGACCGACGAAATTTGGGCGTCGTCCATGAAGGCATCGTATCCCGTGATGTCAAGGTTACCGTTGGATATGCCTAACGAGAGGTAGGGCATCATCTCCAGACTCTGTCGTTTGAACACTCTTGCAGCATTAAGCACAGTCTGCACGCGGTTGGTTCCCTTGCGGGCGACCTTCTCCCCTTGGGAAGCCGTGCGTACGGTAGTTCCTGACTCTGTCCACAGTATTGCGAAGTCATTCCAACGGTCTATCTTCTTGTCGCTGACTATCTTCACCGTATTAGGTCTGTTGGTGCGCAGCCCCAGCGAAGCCTCGCCCTGCTCGCCGATTGTGCCGTCCATGTTGAGTGTCTTCACATGGATGTCGCGCGTGCTGTCTGGGTTCTCATAGATGTATGCAAGTATAGGATTCTCGCCTACACGAGCCAGCGAGAAGCCCTGCGTAGGAACAGACTCTGTAACGGTATTCACTACACTGCCGTTCTTTTGCGAGATGAGTGTCAGTGTCTGTTGCTGCACCTCCGCCTCATTTATGGTCGCTTTCTGGCAATTGACGGCCACGAGCATCGTATGGTCTTTCATTACCACGTCGTAGTCGGTGGCTATATGGTCGCTGTCGAGTGTCATCACAGCTGTGGGCGTACTCCATTGGGCTGTCTGCGGGTTGTAAACGGAACTCATCAGCGATCCATCGAAGAAGCGGTAGAACACTTCATTAGTGCCGTTGCCGAGCGTATAGCTGTAGTTGCCGCGCTTCCAGACGCAGCTGATGCTGCCGTCTTCCTGCTGTGCCACCTTGGGATTGGACTTCACATAGCCTTCAGCATCGTCAACAACGGTTTGCTTCCACGTACCGTCCGCTTGGCGGATGCTGGCCACTATCTGTGTATTCTTCTCTGCCTCGTTGCTGTGCAACAGGTTCTCCCAGTTGTCATCCTTGATTTCGCTGTCCTCGATTTTGCGCTTCATCTGTTCGAAGGCGACCACCTCGTGACCACCCCGATGGTCGCTGTCATGGTGAGCGGCAGCCAGCCCTGGGGTGGAGAGTTCTTGTACATCGGCGGCATTCTTCAGCGAATGCACCTGGATGGTGTTGTCGTTGCGGTCGGCAGTGGTGCCTTCGTTGCTCACCACCATACGATAATCAGACAGTAGCTGGGGGTGGGCTTCGCTCATGAGTCCCGTCACCATAGGCTGTCCCATGGTGATGACCATCTCTTCTTCTGCCTCTTCTTTCTGGTCGCTGTCAGCTTGTGCAGAAAGCATAGCCGGATTGAATAACAGAGCCCTGTTGTTCTTGTCACTGGATACCCAGTAAGGATAGCTGGGGTGCAGTGGGTTTGTATTATTGTCGGGCCAGTAATATTTGCCTCCTTTTGCCCAGGTACCGGCCTTACGGATACTGAATAAACATGACTTGAACTCGACGGAGTAGCCGACACCTGCAAAGAGCAGCCCCATGGCTCCTATGCTGGCAGTGGAAAAGTCGAGAGGACCGCCTGTGCCAAACTGGAGACTGGCTTTCAGACCGGCACGTCCCTTGATGGCAAAGCTGAACATGCTGTTAGGATTTATCTCCGCTGCACGTCGTGGTGTATGGGTTGTGAAATTTTTCGGACTGTTGAGCAGACTGATATTATGGTCCTTGGCCTCATCCTTTTTTTCGGTAGACTGGTCAGCAGGCTGGTCCTTAGCCTTGGAGAACTTTTGGAAGTCTAAAGCACTAAACAGTTCCATACCCACCTTGCCTGTCAGTTCGCCATTCAACAGCCAGCCCATTCTGCTCTCCGTTTTACTATTGCGCAGGTACTGGTAGCGCTTGAGGCCTATCGTCAGCTGAGCATAGAGTGCCGCATTGGCAGTAAGACCGAAATTAATCCATTGGGGCACCCAGCCTAACAGATCGGGCATTTTCTCTACAATCTGATCACGGCCTATTGTTGCTGCAGCGAAGAAACCGTAGCCGAAGGTGGCATCGATATTCTTGAAGGTAAAGGCACTCTCGTTGTTGTTGCTCTTAAAGAGGTTACAAGATAATCCTATCTTGGCATTGCCGTACCAGCCAAGTCCGAAAGCAAACTTGTCGACCTTCATGATGTCGTCCAGTTCGTTGACCTCCCATTGCTTGCTCTTAAGACCAGCGTTGTTACTGGAATAGGTGGTGCCGTTATCAAACTTTGTGACACCGTTGACATTCTTCTTCGTATAGTCGTCGCGAAGACTGTTGGCATATTTCTGCCGGTCAGTCAGGGGAACTTCGTTGCCATCCTTATCTTTTCCTGGCTTGGACTGACGGTTGTCGTTGAACGAGGCTTCTATGTCGAGGTCGACCACACCACGTATAAAGTCTATCGTCGGCTTGAAGCTGAGACGCAACTTCTCGCTGAACGAGAACGTGGTATTTGAGGTACGGCCCAACATCCAATCAAAGCCGCTGTCGGTAAAGGGCTTCGACATAGGCGATGGCTGGGGGTCGAGGGCCTTCTTGGTATTCTCTCCGCCTTGTTTCTTGATTTTCTCGCGGTCAATCTCTTGACGGAGTATCTTGGGAAAATCTTTATATTCTTTTGTGCCCAGTTTGAGCAGGGGCTGGCAGACCTCATTCTTGGGCAGTATACCCACCAACTCGAAGCGCATGCCGTAGTAGTCGCGCTCGAACTTGGGAAAGTCCTTCGAAAGCAGGTTGTCGTAAGCCAGCATCTTGGCAGCATAACTCTTGCTGTCCTTTGTGCTGAGCATGGTCAGCGAGGGCTGCCCGCTCAGTGCGTTTCCCTTAGGCACCGACATGGACAAACGCATCTGGCCGAACTTCTCCACAGGCTCGTCGTTCATGATTTTCTTACCTTGATAGCCGCCGTCCTCGCAGAACAGGAGGGTGTCTTTCGTCAGGCGTGCCGCCATGTCCATCAGTTTCTCATCGAACACACTGTAGAGTTCTCCATTGCGCGGAACGAATGCCTTGCGCTCATGCTGATAGGCTATCTCTTGGTTCGACAGTGCCATAGCCTCAGCGCGGAAGTCGCCGCGCTTCAGTTGCACCTCACCACGGCAGTTGTTGGCCGTCAGCTCGTTGGTCTTGCTGTCTATGGCACCGCTGTACTTATAGACGGTGGGATAGTAGCCGTCGGCAATAACCTCGATATAGCAGGGCTGACCTTTGGTGTAGACGCGGTAGCTCTGCGTGCGAGGGTCGTAGCGCACTAGGCGCACGTCGTCGTCGGCCACTCGCTTGCCGCTGCCGTCGACGCGCTCTACATTCATGCGCACGCCCTGCACCGGACGGCTGCGCTTGCCCAGCACCTTCAGGCTCAGCGTGTCGTAGGCCGCCATCAGGCCTGAGCCCAGCATGTTGAACGATGTCAGGTCGCGGTTCTCATGCTTGTCCAGCTTGAAGGCCGTCGACAGCTGGGGACGGCTGAAATGGTCGGCAAGGTCGGCTCCGCGCCAGAACTTGGAGATGTCCAGGCGCAGACGGGGGGCATTGCTGTCTGTGCCGTCGCGAAGCCACGCTCCCGTCAGCACATAGCCGTCGGGAACATAGAAACTCTGGAACTTATCGCTCTGCAAATTCAGAGTATATACGGTGGGCTTGGTTGTCTCTGAGGCCTCGAAGGGCATCAGCTGATACTCCAGCTGATAGGTCTTGTTGGTGGCACGCCGCTTCTGGTCCAACTGGAAGGTGTAAAGGCTTTCGTTATTCCAGTCATATATATAATAGGTGAAGACTATCTTCTTGTTAATGTCCGTCAGTTTGGCGACCTCAATCTTTGCCTCGCCAATCTCGTATGGAACATTCACAAAGAAGTAAGCACTGGTGGTCAGTGTCTTCTTCTCCTGTCCCGCAGTCATAGTCACAGTGTAGGCACCAGTCAGTCCATCGCCGTCGTTGATACGGAAACAAAGCAAGGTGTTGTCGCGCATGCGCCAGAACTTTTCCTGATCCTGACGACCCTTCATGGCGTTTGACTTGAACATCTCGGTGACGCCGTTCACCTCAATCTGGTTGCCGGCAATGTCGCCACTCTTTACTTCTCGCCAGTCCAGCCCGGAGTTTGCCAGGGTGAGTGCTGACAGATCCTCTACGTCGCGGATATTGTTGGCATAGTAGAGCTTGAAATTCTGTGCGCTCAGTGTAATGACTGACCACACGAACAGCAGGTGTAGGAATAGTCTTTTCATGTTTGTCATTATTAGTCTGTCTGGGTATTGCGGTGTCTGACCCGGTATTCGCTGGGTGACATGCTGAAATGCTTGTGGAAGAGACGACGGAAGGTGGCGTCGCTCACTATGCCTGCTTCACGGGCCACGGCATCGATGTTCCAGTGGGGCTTCTCCTTGAGTAGCAGGCAGGCGTAGGACAGGCGCTTGGCGGTGATGTATTCGGTAAAGGTAAGCGGCTTGTCGTCAATCGCTTTCAGCATCTGGATAATGCTTCGCTGCGTCATTCCGAGGTGCTGGGCGGTGGTCTTCAGGTCAATGTCCGACTGGCAATAGAGCCGCTGCTGGTCCATCTGGTTGTCGAACCAGCGGAACAGGTCTTGCAGGGGCATGTCGGAGGGAAGGATGTCGGGCAGCATGTCGGTGCCGGATGTAGGCTCTTGTGGCTGATCCGGCACTTGTGGCTGTGACGTCTGCTCTAAAGTAGCTATACGGTCCATCAGCTTCGTATTGTTGTCGGCTACCTTTGAGGAGATGCGCAGCATGACAAGCAGGGATATGATCAAGGCCACTATCACCATTGTCACAAGAAATCCAACAGGGGTTATCATCACTGTCAATATTATGTAGAATTAGATTAAGCGGTTACGAAGTTACGAAAAACTATCCAAACAGCGGCAAAACGGGAGGAAATTGTCAGAAGTTGTTCGCTCAAATCGGTGATTTATCGCTCAAATCAGCTAATCGGCTGATGACACAAGGAGATTCATCCGACTTTATTTTGCATTTCAACAACTTATTCGTACCTTTGTCTCGACATTCAATCATAGACGATATGAAAGACAAGGAAATCAAGGTTTTGAATAGCGGCCTGCCTCGCTGGCTGATAGAGACGGCTTTTGTTTTGATGATAGCTTCGGCCATCTGTTCGTGGCACGACTTTCAGATGTGGTTCAATGCCAACTGCCCCATAGCGTTGGCACTGGCACAGAACGCAGGCATGCTGGTCATGTATTTTGCTGTAATGAAGGGGATGGCTCCTCTGCGCCATCCCCTAACGGGACTCTGGGCGACGGTCAGCGTGCTCTGTCTGGCAGGCTTTGTCACCGTCGCCCTCGGACCTGCCTACGGACTCTACAACTTTTATGTGGCATCGCTGCTGGCACTGGCCTATCTGCCACTGGGCACCCTGCTCATCGTCTGGTATCCGGGACGGCTGCGAACCCTCGGCGCATGGATGATACTGCGCATCCTGGTGATGACGCTGATACCGGTACTGCTCTATGTAGTGCTGGACGTTAAGACCGACACTACTTTCGACCTGGTTTTCGAGGTGGCATGCCTCTTTGTTGAGATTGCCTACGCATATTTGTTGCGCCGGGTGGTGCGTTAGGGGTCAGCGGCGGATGCGGTTCTTCAGCTTCAGGATGCGGCGTACGCTCTGGTCGATGCGCTCCTGGGTGATGGTGCCGTCCTCGACGGCCCGGACCACGGCATCGAAGGCCTCGGTGAACACCAGCGGGCCAAGCACGATGTCGACTCCGGCCTGGATGCACCCTACGGCGGCCTGGGCATTGGTGTACTGCTGGGTGATGGCCCCCATCTCCATGCCGTCGGTGACGATGAGGTTCTGATAGCCCAGCTCGCCGCGCAGCTTGTCCTGCAGGAGCACCGGCGACATGGTGGCGGGCACGTCGGCGCCTGCCACGCGGGGCGCTCCGATGTGGGCGGTCATGATGAGCTGGCAGCCCCACTGGATGCCTGCACGGAAGGTCACCATCTCGCAGGAGAGCAGCTCGGCCCACGTCTTCTGGGTGCTGGCGTAGCCGAAGTGGGTGTCGGTCTGGGTGTCGCCGTGGCCGGGGTAGTGCTTGATGCAGCCGGTGACGCCGGCATCCTTGAGTCCCTGCAGATAGCTGGTGACCATGGGTGCGGCCACGGCGGGGTCATGGCTGAAGGCGCGGGCGCCGATGACGATGTTCTTAGGGTTGGTGTTGACGTCGGCCACGGGGGCGAAGTCGATGTCGAAGCCGTAGCGGTGGAGGTAGGTGCCGATGGTGTGGCCGCACTCGTAGGCGTTCTGCGGGTCGCCGGTGGCTCCGATGGCTGCCATCGACTCGTAGGTCTTCACCTTGAAGTTCTTGTTGCGCCCGATGCGGGCCACGCGGCCGCCCTCCTCGTCGATGCATAGCAGGGGGGAGCCCTTCAGCGCGCGCAGCTCAGGGATGAAGCGGGCGAGCTGCGCCTCGTCCTCGATGTTGTGGGCATAGAGGATGATGCCGCCCACGGGGTATTTCTCGTTCACGCCGCGCATCGTCTCGTTGACGGCCTGCAGCCTGACCTTGGTGAGGTCGGCCACGCTCTGGTCGATGCCGCCGGAACGGTTGAAGTGGATGGTGGTGTCGAGACACTCGGGGCGCACACAGAACATCTGGCCCACTTTCTCGCGGAGCGTCATCTGCCGCAGCTGGGCCTCCACCTGGTCGTCGGGCATGGAATGGGCGTCGTCGCTGTTGGTACATGATGTTAAAGCAATGCCGCAGGTAAGGATGGCGGCCAGCATCAGGGGTATTTTCTTTTCCATATGTTTTTTTTTAGCGGCGGCAAAGGTACGCATTTTCTGCGAGAATCTTTTCAGTTTTGAAATTGTTTACGAAAGATTTAACACATGGAAGTGCATGTTATGCAGTTGCAACTGTAAAAAAAGACTTATTTTTGTAGTTTGAGATGCAAAAAGAGATAATCACGTGAATCATGGGGTCGGTTCTAGTGATCATTTTTCAGTTTCTGAATAACTCCAAACGAAACGCCCGTCACGCTCGTATTTCTTGTTGAAATAATGCGCGTATGTCACGCCTATTCTCTTTACGATATTTGATACAGCCAAATTAATTACAATAAATGATCACTAGAACCGACCCCGTAATCCCCTAGAACCGACCCCGTAATCCCCGTTATGCTAAATAATGTAAATGAGTTTAGTTAAAAATCAAATAGCCAAATTTAACACAAAAACGAAAGGATTAACTTAACAACCTACGACGACTGCCCATCGTAACGAGAGAGATTTATAGTCGGTTCTTTTCGTCATTACCTGCACCAGTGCCCTTG
>CAMNPM010000048.1 GCA_946548065.1 uncultured Prevotella sp.
GTACGGGACGAGCCTCGCAAGCAGCCAGCTTAGCCTTCAGGTCAGCAATCTCACGGGCATTGGCTGAAATCTGGCCATCCTTCGAGGTGCCATCAGCACGCAGCTGGTTGATCTGAGCGTTCAGACCATCAATCTCAGCCTGGTCGCGCAGCTCCTCAACCTTATAGTTATGAGTACCGTTGCTGGTGCCGAACTTGTAGTTCACACCGGCCTTCAGACCGAAGAAACCACCCTGCTTCTTACCATCGTAGAAAGTCTCAGCCTTCTTGAAGGGGTTGTTCCAACCATTAACAAACATTGCATAGGGCTCCAGATAAACCTGCCAAGCCTTGGCAGCACCCAGGTTGAAAGCGAAGTCCAAAGCAACCTTAGCGTTGATACCGCCTTCCTTAGCAGCCCAAGCACGGCTGTAACCACCACCGACGAGAGCAATCAGCTCGAAAGCGCGGGGCTCACCTTTGTAACCAGCGAATGCGTTGGAAAGGTTCCAAGTGGTCAACAGGTCGAAGTTGGTCATGTTAACGAAAGTCTTGCTACCAAGCATAGACTTGCCTGCACCATAAATATTACCCTTCTGCTTGTTTCCGAAGTATGCATCAACATCCAAAGCCAGACCGAATACGGTAGTCAGGTTCTTACCAACGCGGATACCGAACTCAGGGCTGATACCTTTCATGAAACCAGCGTCCTTGTCACCTATCTTATCATAGCTGAACTTGGACATAGGGGTAGCAATACCGGCATTGATGCCGATGTACCAGTTGTCACCTGCCTTGTTGGCGGTGATAGTTGTTCTCTGCGCACTTGCAGAAGCTGTCAGCATAGCGGCAGCCATAACTAAAAATAACTTTTTCATTATACCAAATAATTAAAAATTAAACTTTCTAATCTTTCCAAAAAACGCTGCAAAGTAACAAAATAATTTTGAAACTTCCAAGGTTTTTCCAAAAAAACATTAAAAAGTAATTCTTTTTTATCCCAAAAAAGAATTTATCGACTATTTCTGTGAAAAAAAGAACATCAGCCTTACCACAAAGTAAGACTGATGCTTAAGTCCCCTAATATATATAAGGTAAGTATAGCTAAGACATTACTGCTGGGCAATAATCTTACCACCTTCCTCAACTGCCTGCATGTTCAGGGGGATGAGGTCATGGTGACGTTCAGGCAGGGTCTTCTTCAAGGCCTTCTCTACACCTTTCGAGCTGACCACGGGAGCCACCTTCAGCAGTCCACCCAGCACAATCATGTTGAACACCTTGCCGTTCTTCATCTCGGCAGCCTTGTCCATAGCATCGATACGATAAATGGTAATATCTTTGCGTGTAGGAGGATTGATGATGCCAAACCCATCGTAGATGAGAATACCACCAGGTTTAATCTTAGGTTCAAATTTCTCCAGTGAAGGTTGGTTCAGTACCACAGCAATGTCATACTTTGAGAGGATAGGCGAAGAGATGCGCTCGTCGCTGACAATGACGGTCACGTTAGCCGTGCCGCCACGCTGTTCAGGACCATAGGCTGGCATCCAGGTCACCTCCTTGTCTTCCATCAGCCCTGAATAGGCCAAAATCTTACCCATTGAGAGTACACCCTGACCTCCGAAACCTGAAATAATTATTTCTTTTTTCATAATTTCTTACTTCTTACTTCATACATCTTACTTCAATCCCGTCGTATCCTTGAGGTCACCCTTCGGGTAGAAGGGGAACATGTTCTCCTTCATCCACTCATTAGCCTTAGCAGGAGAGAGCTTCCAACCGCTGTTACAGGTTGAGACGAACTCAACCAACGAGCTTCCCTTACCGTCCATCGAAGCCTGGAAAGCTTTCTTCAGTGCCTTTTTAGCCTTGTTGATGGAGCCAACAGACTCCACACTCTGGCGAGTGACATAGCAAGTACCCTCCAGACCTGCTGCGATGTCAGCAATCTTCAAGGGATAGCCATGCAACTGCGGATCGCGACCATAGGGGCAGGTTGATGTCTTCTGTCCTATCAGCGTGGTAGGAGCCATCTGTCCACCCGTCATACCATAGATAGCATTATTGACGAAGACTATGACTATATTCTCACCACGGTTCAGAGCATGGATTGTTTCACAGGTACCGATGCAGGCTAAGTCGCCGTCGCCTTGATAGGTAAACACAAGGCGGTCGGGCCAGCAGCGCTTAATACCCGTAGCCAATGCGGGTGCACGTCCGTGAGCAGCCTCCTGCCAATCAATGTCTATATAGTTGTAGGCAAACACGGCACAGCCTACTGGGCTTACACCTACAGCCTTTTCCTCCATACCCATTTCCTCAATAACCTCGGCAATGAGCTTGTGCACCACACCGTGTGAACAGCCTGGGCAGTAGTGCATATTGTTGTCGTTCAGCAGCGTTGGCTTCTTACAGACAATATTTTCTGGTTGAACTATCTGATTTCTATCCATAATCTTACATCAATTTTTCTTTCAGTGCTCCAACTATCTCCTCAGGTTCGGGAACGATACCTCCCAAACGTCCGAACTGCTCTACGGGAATGATTCCGTTGACGGCTAGACGAACATCCTGGACCATCTGGCCGGCATTGATTTCGACCACCAAGATGCCCTTCTTAGTCTTTGCCAACTCTGCTATCTCCTTCGTGGGGAAAGGCCACAGGGTAATGGGGCGGAACAAGCCTACCTTCAGACCCTCCTCACGAGCTACCTCAATAGCCTTTTCTGACAGACGGGCAGCACTTCCAAAGGCTACGATAGCATAATCAGCATCGTCCATCTGCTGCTGTTCATAACGGACCTCGTTCTCCTGAATCTTGCGGTACTTCTCCTGCAGAGCCAGGTTGCGGGCCTCCATGGCCTCGGGTTTCAACTCAAGTGAGGTAATGACCACTCGCTCTCTGTTCTTGGGTTTACCGGTAGATGCCCAGGGACACTCCTTGATAACTTCCTCATCCGTACGACGAGGCTTGAAGGGAGGCAACACCACCTTCTCCATCATCTGACCAATCACACCGTCAGAAAGAATCATAGCTGGGTTGCGGTACTTAAATGCCAACTCGAAGGCCAAGTCTACAAAATCGGCCATTTCCTGTACAGAGTTAGGAGCCAGCACAATGACGTTGTAGTCGCCATTACCGCCACCACGGGTAGCCTGGAAATAATCACCCTGCGAAGGCTGGATGGTACCCAAACCAGGACCGCCACGCTGTACGTTGACAAACACACCAGGCACCTCGGCACCGGCCATATAAGTGATACCCTCCTGCATCAGGGCGATACCGGGCGACGATGATGAGGTCATGGCACGCTTGCCAGCACCGGCAGCACCATATACCATATAAATACTTGCCAGCTCGCTCTCAGCCTGCACCACCTGCATACCAGTGGTCTCCCAAGGCTTCAGCTCGGCCAGCGTCTCAATCACCTCACTCTGCGGAGTGATAGGATAGCCGAAATAGCCGTCACATCCGCAACGAATAGCAGCATGGGCTATAGCCTCATTGCCTTTCATCAAAACAACTTCTCTTTCTTCTGCCATAGCTTACTCCTCCATTTTTTTACGATACACCGTGATACACCCGTCAGGACAGACAATGCCACACGAAGCACAGCCCACACAAGCCTCTTCGTTGACTGCCTCCACATAGGGGTAGCCGTGCAGATTCACTTTGTTGGCCAGGGCAATCACCTTCTGAGGGCAGGCGATGATGCACAACTGGCATCCCTTACATCTCTCGGTATTCACCTCAATGGCACCTTTCATCTTAGCCATATTATTTAGTTTAATGCATTATATACTACCATTATTCTCACTGAAAACACTTGCTTTCGCAAGAAATTGCCTGCAAAGGTACGAATTAGCAAGCACAACACCAAAAGAAAAACGGGTTTTCTTTGCATTTTGAATAAAAAGAAGTATCTTTGCAGACAAATTGCAAGCAAAATTAAGAATTTATGAAAAGAATGTTTCTCATATGTGCTGCAGTGATGACTGTTTTTACGGCATCGGCACAAAGCAAGGTGTTCTTCACCAAGGAAATAACACCAGAGTCGTTGGTAAAGATTTACAAGGCACTTGGTGTGACCCCAACAGGGCGAGTGGCTGTTAAAATCTCCACAGGCGAGGGGGGCAACACGCACTACCTGAAGCCCCCATTCATTCGTCAACTGGTAGAGGAAGTCAACGGCACAATCGTTGAATGCTGCACTGCCTATGGCGGTTCGCGCCAAGACCCCAAAAAGCATTGGGAGACCATTCACGACCATGGCTTCGACTCCATCTTTGCCGTTGACCTGATGGACGAGTTTGGCGAAATACGCATCCCCATCAAGGACCAGAAACACCTGAAATACGACATTGTAGGTGAGCACCTGGCTAACTACGACTTTATGATCAACCTTGCCCATTTCAAGGGTCATGCCATGGGCGGGTTCGGAGGCGTGCTGAAGAATGCTTCCATCGGCGTTGCCTCTACCAACGGTAAGGCCTATATCCACTCTGCAGGAAAAACCACCGATCCGAAACTGACTTGGTCGCCTGCGTATCTTGCAGCAGGCAAGACACAAGATTTATTCCTTGAGTCGATGGCCGCCGCAGCACAGGCCGTCCATAACTATTTTAATGGTAAAGTCATTTACATCAATGTCATGAACAACATGTCTGTCGATTGCGACTGCGATGGCCATCCCGCCAAGCCCGAGCTACAGGACATGGGCATCATGGCATCGCTCGACCCTGTAGCTGTCGACCAAGCCTGCCTCGACAAGGTGTTCAACTACCAAGGAAAGCCCGGCGACGACAATAAGCCGCTCATCCAGCGCATCAACCGCCAGCATGGCACCTATATCACCGACTATGCCCAGCAGATAGGCTTAGGGACAAAGACTTACACTCTGATTAATCTTGACGAACAATGATTCTGCTGAGCTTCGATACCGAAGAGTTTGACGTGCCTCGCGAGCACGGGGTAGCCATCTCCTTGGAACAAGGAATGGCAGTCTCGAAGGTGGGAGCAAACCGCATTCTTGACATCTTGAAGGAGAATGGTGTCCGTGCCACATTCTTCTGCACTGGAAACTTTGCCGAGAACGCTCCCGAGGCGATGCACCGCATCATGGACGAGGGACACGAGGTTGCATGCCACGGAGTAGACCACTGGCAACCCAAAGAAACTGACTTTGCCCGCTCCAAGGAGATTGTAGAGCGTGTCACGGGACGCACCGTCTATGGCTACCGGCAGCCTCGCATGTTCCCTGTTGTTGAAAGCGAGATTAAGCGCGTGGGCTATAGATATAACTCTTCCTTGAATCCCGCCTTTATCCCTGGCCGCTACATGCACCTGACCTCGCCCCGTACCTGGTTCCTTAAGGATGGAGTCATGCAGATTCCCGCCTCGGTCACTCCCCTACTCCGATTCCCTCTGTTCTGGCTCTCGCTGCACAACCTGCCCGAGACGCTATACCACTGGATGACACGGCGAGTACTGAAGAAAGATGGCTACTTCGTCACCTACTTTCACCCATGGGAATTCTACGACCTGAAGGAGCACCCCGAATACAAGATTCCTTTCATTATCAAGAACCATAGCGGACAGCAGATGTGCCAGCGCCTTGACCGTCTTATCAAGATGTTCAAGGCACATGGACACGAGTTTGTCACCTACAATGAGTTCGTTGACAGAGTAAACAAAAACGGATTGAATGCCTGATGCGTTCAATCCGTTATTTAGTTTGCCGGGCGATAGTTATACATCCTTGCCATATTCAGACAGTACTCAGTATAAGCTTCGCTCTTCAGCCATTTGCTAATCAGTTTTTTCATCTTTTTACCCTTTCTTTCTTTTGTTATCCTATTTATTCATTTTCAGACCTTCGCTAAGGCCTTACATCTCTGTTTACGGGTGCAAAGGTACAACATTCTCCCTTCACCTGCAAGAGAACACACCCATTGTTGGCGCAAACACCCTCTTTTGTTGACTTGTGTCAATGCCGAAGTCAGGGGTTGTACATATCCTTACAGTAGAAGGCCATGATGTCGTCGAGCATGCGCTTAGCCTCTACAGCCGGGCTGTCTGGGTCAAGCTCGATAGCCCTTATATAACTGTTGATGGCTTCGTGCCACTTTGACTCTTTACGAAAGGCGTTACCCTGTTCGTACCACTCTTCCGCTGTCATTCTACTTATAGTATTCCTTTTTTCCTGCAGCAAGGGTATTCTTCATCAGCGAACAAATGGTCATGGGTCCCACCCCACCCGGCACTGGCGTGATGTAAGAACACAGCGGAGCCACCTCGTCGAACTTCACGTCGCCGTTCAAACGGAAGCCACTCTTGCGGCTGGCATCAGGCACACGTGTGGTACCCACGTCGATGATGACAGCACCAGACTTCACCATATCAGCCGTCACAAAGTCGGGCTGGCCAATCGCGGCTATGATGATGTCAGCCTCGCGACACTCCTCCTTCAGCGTCTTGGAACGGGAGTGGCAGACGGTTACTGTGGCATCGCCATACTGCTTCTGCATCATCAGCTGAGCCATGGGCTTGCCGACAATGTTCGAACGCCCCAGGATGACACACTTCTTACCCGAGGTCTCTATGCCGTAGCGCTTCAACAGGGTCAAGATACCCAAGGGAGTAGCCGAGATGAAGCACGGCAGGCCTATGGCCATGCGACCCACGTTGATGGGATGGAAGCCGTCTACATCCTTCCGATAGTCTATGGCCTCGATAATCTTCTGCTCGTCGATATGCTTGGGCAGTGGCAGCTGAACGATGAAACCGTCCACATCGCCATTACGGTTCAGACGGTCTACACAGACCAGCAGCTCCTCTTCCGTCACATCGTCCTCATAGCGTATCAGAGTACTCTTGAAGCCGCAGGCCTCACAAGCCAGCACCTTGTTTTTCACATAGGTCTCCGAACCACCGTCGTGTCCCACCAACACTGCTGCCAGATGGGGCTGTTTGCCACCAGCGGCCACAATCTGCCGTACCTCTTCTGCAATCTCAGCCTTGATGGCTGTTGCCGTTGCTTTTCCGTCTATCAGTTGCATATTCCCTAACTATCTACTTTCAAATTTCAACTCTCTACTAAAACTTCGGCATGCCGCCCTTCATCTTCATGGCTGCAGCCATCTGAGCCATCTTCGAAGAACCCATGCCGCTCACCATACGCATCATCTTGCGCGTCTGGTCGAACTGTTTTATCAGGCGGTTCACCTCTTCTATCTTAGTACCCGAACCTTTGGCTATTCTCAGCTTGCGACTCTGATTGATGATGTCCGGGTTTGCGCGCTCCTTGGGGGTCATCGAGTTGATGATAGCCTCAATACCCTTGAAAGCATTGTCGTCTATGTCGACATCTTTGATGGCCTTGCCAACACCGGGAATCATCGAAGCCAGATCCTTGATGTTACCCATCTTCTTGATCTGCTGAATCTGTGCCATGAAGTCGTCGAAGTCGAATTTGTTCTTGCGAATCTTCTTCTCCAGCCGCTTGGCTTCTTCCTCGTCAAACTGCATCTGGGCACGTTCCACCAGCGATACCACGTCGCCCATACCAAGAATACGGTCGGCCATACGCTCTGGATGAAACACGTCGATGGCCTCCATCTTTTCGCCCGTACCTACAAACTTAATAGGCTTTGTCACCACGGTACGGATAGAAAGAGCGGCACCACCGCGGGTATCACCGTCGAGCTTGGTCAGCACCACACCGTCGAAGTCCAGACGGTCGTTAAACTCCTTGGCCGTATTGACAGCATCCTGACCTGTCATCGAGTCTACTACGAACAGCGTCTCGTCAGGTTCGACAGCCTTTTTCAGGGTGGCTATCTCGGTCATCATCTCCTCATCCACGGCCAGACGACCGGCTGTATCGATGATGACCACATTGTAATTCTTCTGCTTGGCTTCGCGGATAGCATGATGGGCTATCTCCACCACGTTCTTGTTGTCGGGTTCCGAATATACTGGCACTCCCACGCTCTCGCCCACCACATGCAGCTGTTGGATGGCAGCAGGGCGGTAGACATCACAAGCCACCAGCAGCGGATTCTTGTGCTGACGCTCCTTCAGCATCTTGGCAAGCTTACCGCTGAACGTGGTCTTACCAGAACCCTGCAGACCTGACATCAGCACTATGGCCGGACGGCCTTCCAGCTTCAGCTCGACAGCCTTGCCGCCCATCAGCTCGGCCAGCTCATCATGGACTATCTTCACCATCAGCTGGCTGGGTTTGATGGCCGTCAGCACGTTCATGCCCAAAGCCTTCTGCTTGACGGTATCCGTAAACTGCTTGGCTACCTTGTAGTTCACATCGGCATCCAGCAGAGCCTTACGCACGTCTTTCAGCGTCTCTGCTACGTTTATCTCGGTGATTTTACCCTCACCCTTCAGTATCTTGAACGACCGTTCAAGTCTGTCACTTAAGTTCTCAAACATAATCGTATTGCTATTTTAGGGTGCAAAATTACAAAGAAATCAGCAAAAAACAAAAGAAAACGCTATTTTCTTTTGTTTTTCCCATGCTGTCCTTGCCAAGAAAACCTGATAAGGCCTATCCACTGCTCACACCACTTCGTCCATGAGAATGTCATGGGAGTCGGAAGGTACCTGGGGTACATGCTGGAAGGGAAATGCAACCCCTATGGTGCGCTGCAGGGGGTGCTGCGCCAAGAAACGGTCATAGTAGCCACGGCCTCGTCCCAGACGATGACCGGCGGCATCGAAAGCCATACCGGGAATCAGGGCGACATCGATGGTGGCTTCGTCTTTGAAAAGGGTTCCTGTCGGCTCCTGGATGTGAAAAGCACCCTCCCTGAGGTCGTCAGGCGATGTATAGCAGCGCAGCTCCATCGTCTCACTCCCTGTCACACGGGGCAGCACCACCTGCTTGCCGTCAGCCACCAGTTGGGCAATCAGCGGACGAATATCGACTTCGTCGGGTAACGGCCAGTAGCACATGATGACATGAGCATCGCTCAGGCGAGTGGCGAGTTGCTGACAGATATCTGCCGACATCCCTGCCAACAAGGTTGCATGGTGCTGTTTCTCCTGGCGTATCTGCTGGCGCAGCAGGGGTTTGGTCAGAGTATTGGCCTGGGTGGCGGAGAATTCGCAACCGCAGTACTGCTGGTTATAGAAATGGTACTCGCGCAAGAGTTGGTTGCGGCGTTCCTGCAGTCCGCCCCTACGCCAGTTCTGAGTCCAGAATTTCACAGGAGGAACTCGGCATGCCGCATCTCCCACTCCGTTGACGGTCTCTTCAGCCTTGTGGCCGGCACGTTCTATCTGCTCCAGACTCTTCCAACGGCTGGAAGCCAGCGTAGTAGCGAAAAAAACGATTCCCAGTTCTTGTGCTTTCCTTGCCGTCTCAACAAGCCGCAACGTGAAGCACTGCTCACAGCGTCGGCCTCTTTCCGGCTCTTCCTCCAGTCCGCAGACACCTTGCCGCCATGCCTGATGGTCGTAGTCTCCGTCTATCCAGCGAATGCCCAGCGACTCGGCGTGACGCTTGCTCTCGACCTTGCGGATGTTGTACTCATCGCGAGGCCAGATGTTGGGGTTATAATAAAAGATGGTGGGGCGCACGTCGTGTTGCAGCAGCCACTCGACAATGGCCGACGAACAGGGTGCACAGCAGGCGTGTAGCAACACCTCGCGACATCCCTCAGGTATCTGTATAGCAGGCTGTTTCAACTCTCAACTGTCATTGCGAAGTCGCACTCTCGACGAGTGGACTCTCAAAGTCCTCGTGCTTTCCAGATCAGGTCCTTGGCGGCATTGATTTCCTGGAACTTCTTCTCTGCAGCTTTGCGGATGTCCTCGCCTAGGGCAGCCACCTTGTCGGGATGATGCTCCAAGGCGAGTTTCCTGTATGCCTTCTTCAGTTCGTCGTCAGTGGCATTGGGCGAAACACCCAACACCTTATAGGCTGAATCCAGATCGTCCTTGCCCAGACCCAGCATCGAGTCAATCTCATCGGCAGACATCTGCATCCACTGGGCGCACTCTTTCATGGCCGTCACCTCCACGGCATCGACGCGACCGTCGGCCTGCGAAATGAGCACCAGGAAGTTAAGCAGTTGCAGACGCTGCGAATAGTCCATGTTCTGCGCCATTTGCCGGCAGCACTGCATGACGGTCTGACGGAACTGACTGGGTCCGACACGTTTCTGCTCGTCAAAGAGCTTCCGCAATATTTCATCACCCTGCTGTCGGGCTGCATTGCCGAAGTTCTGTCCCAGCACATTGCGCACCAGCTCCATCTCTGAGTGCATTACCTTACCATCGGCTTTGATGATGTACGAGGCCAGCACAAGCATGGAGAACAGGAAACTGTTGCGCTGTCCCTGAGCAGCTTGTTGACGACCGTACGCTGAACCGTATGCCTGCGACTCATAGCCACTCTGCCCGTCGAATGTGCCCTGTGTCTCAGGGGTATTCACGGCATCGGCCATGGAGTCGAACAAACTACCCAGCACGATACCTGCCAAAGCCCCCAAGGGGCCGGCACTCATAAATCCAAGGAATCCTCCTATCCACTTTCCTAATCCCATAACACTCTAATATCAACTAATATTCGTGCCACCAGTCGTGTCCATCGCGCTCTTCACGCTCCAGGTCGTCAATCAGACATTCAGCCATCTTGAGCACCACCTCCTGAGGCACCTGCAGACGCGGGTCGTCGCTGTGGGGATTGATAGACGAGAGGAAGTGAGGCACCTCCTGCTTATAGACTTCCTTCATGCGCAAGTTCGAAGCGTCGATACCCGAGCACGAGTAGGTAATGTTGCCCAGACGGTCACACAACTTGACGAAGGGTGCATAGGGGGTCTCGCGTATACCTTTATAATATTTCTCCCCTGCCCGCTCAGCACGGTTGCGTCCCTTGTCGTTGGTCAGGGCATAGACTATCTCGGTAGCCATCAGCGCCTGCTCCTCAGTCATGAACTCACGGGCCTCCTTCATCACATCGTTATACGTCAGGCGCGCATCCTCTATGCTGTCGTGGTAGTAGCCACCGAAGAACAGGGGCAGCACATCGTCCTCCCTAACACACACCAGATGACCAAAGTCGCGAATGCCGTTCACTACCATATCGAGATGGTAGCCATAGGGCAGCGAGTCGCCATACGTCTGGTTCACACTCTGATGCAACTCATGCGCCGACCGACGAATTCGCTCTATCGTGTCGGCATATTTCTTCATATATGCTTCGAATAGTTGTCGTTCCATAGCTTGCAAAGGTACGAATAAAAGCACAAAATGCAAAAGAAAAAAAGGATTTCTTTTGCATTTTGCACTTCAACCGGCATTTTACTTCCTGATTTCGATGTCTCGCTTCACGTTATTGCGTATCTTCGTCAGATAGCCCTTCATGCCTTCAGCGTCCTTCTGGTCGATGATTTCCAGCAGTTCTTTGAGCTCTGTCCTGATTTGGCTCACCTGGTCGTGGGTATAGGGGTTAAACAGTATCTCCTGCAACAGATAGTCATCCTCGTTGAGCACTCCCTTGGCTATGCGCATGTGACGCTTGAACGTGGTTCCCGGAGCATCCTGATGCTTCATGACGGCAGCGAAGACGAAGGTCGACACAA
Source organism: uncultured Prevotella sp. (assembly GCA_946548065.1). Classification (GTDB taxonomy): domain Bacteria; phylum Bacteroidota; class Bacteroidia; order Bacteroidales; family Bacteroidaceae; genus Prevotella. Next base: position 11,589 of record CAMNPM010000048.1, read on the forward strand.
AGGGTATCGAGAGCGAGTAAGCCACCGTCTTGTCATGCTCCTCGAAAGTGTATTCGTAGATGTTCAGTCCCAGCTTCTGGTAGAGGTCTTTGAAGAAGATGCGTCCCATATAGTCGCCCTCACTGATGATGATGGCATTCTCCTCCGACAACTGGTTGAGGTTGGCAAAAGTGGGTCCGAACATAGGGTGCGTAGAGACGTATCTTCGTCCGCTATTTTCATAGAATTCCTTCAGGTTGGTCTTCACGGAGGCGATGTCGCTGATGATGCAGTCTTGCGGCAGGTAAGGTATCACCTCTTCAAACACCGGAATAGTGTACTTCAGCGTGACGGCATTGATCACCAGCTCGGGCCTGAACTGGCTAATCTCCTCCATCTCCGTAAATCGCTGGCAGTTGTAGGTAAACCGCATGCGCTTGGGGTCGCGCTCAAAGACAGCAACCTCGTGGTCGAAACTCAGCAAGTCGATAAAGAAGCTCCCCATCTTCCCTGCACCTAATACTAATATCTTCATAAAACTAACAGACTACTGGTTTACGATTTCTATCTGTTGGCGCACTGACTCCTCGTGGATGCTCTCGAAGACCTTGGCTACGAACTCAGCGGCCATGCCGGTCAGCGAACCCTGCACACCGCGCTTCTCCAGAATCTCGTTGTAGCGCGAGGTCTGCAGCACTGTCATGTTGTGCTCCTTCTTGTAGCGGCCTATCTCGCGGCACACCTCCATACGTTTGGCCAGCAGTTCCATCAGCTGGTTGTCCAGCTCGTCAATCTGCTTGCGCAGCTGCTGGATGCTCTCGGTGGTGATGTTCTCGTCGCGGATGATGAGCAGCGAGAGGATGTAGTCCAGCACCTCGGGAGTCACCTGCTGCTTGGCATCGCTCCAGGCCTTGTCGGGGTCGCAGTGGCTCTCTACTATCAGTCCGTCGAAGCCCAGGTCCATGGCCTGCTGGCAGAGCGGGGCGATGAGTTCGCGCTTGCCGCCGATGTGCGAAGGGTCGCAGATGATGGGCAGGTCGGGAATGCGGCGATGCAGTTCGATGGGTATCTGCCACATCGGTGCATTGCGGTATATCTGCTGCTCAAAGCTGGAGAAACCGCGATGGATGGCTGCCAGACGCTTGATGCCGGCCTGGTTCAGACGCTCCATGGCACCTATCCACAGCTCCAGGTCAGGGTTGACGGGGTTTTTCACAAACACCGGTATGTCGACACCCTTCAGGGCATCGGCCAGTGCCTGCATGGCGAAGGGGTTGGCAGTGGTACGTGCTCCTATCCAGAGGATGTCCATGTCGTACTTCAATGCCAGCTCCACATGTTCGGGCGTAGCCACCTCGGTAGCGATGAGCATGTGGGTCTCCTCCTTCACTTTCTTCATCCAGGGCAGGGCCTTCTCGCCGTTACCCTCAAAGCCGCCGGGCTTGGTGCGGGGCTTCCACACTCCGGCACGGAAGTTGTGGCAACCCTTCATGGCCAGCTGGCGGGCGGTGTTCATCACTTGCTCCTCAGTCTCGGCACTGCAGGGACCTGCAATGACGAAGGGGCGTTCGTTGTCACTCGGTAAATTCAGTTTTTCTAGTTCTAGTTCCATTGTTATATAGTTTTTTTGATTCTTTCTAAGGCTTGTTGTATTTTCTCTTCCTTGGCGCAGAGCGAGATGCGGATATAGCGGTTGCCATTCGAGCCGAAGATGAAGCCGGGGGTGATGAATACGCGGGCCTCGTGGAGCACACGCTCCGTCAGGTCTTCTACATTCTCGATGCTGTCGGGAATGCGCCCCCAGAGGAACATGCCCACCTGACTCTTGTCGTACGTACAGCCCAGCACGTCCATAATCTGCTCGGCATACTTCCTGCGCCGCCGGTAACGCTCGATGTTGGCCTCGCGATGCCATTCGTCGCTGTTCTGATAGGCCTCGGCAGCTGCCAGCTGGATTCCCCTGAAGGTACCACTCTCTATGTTCGACTGCACCTTCAGTATCCACTGGATGAACGTCGGGTTCGAGGCACACAGTCCTACGCGCCATCCGGGCATGTTATGGCTTTTCGACATCGAGTTGAACTCTATGCAGCAGTCCTTGGCTCCCGGCACCTGCAGGATGCTCAGGTGTTCCTCGCTGAGGATGAAGCTGTAGGGATTGTCGTTCACCACCACAATGTTGTGCTGCTGGGCAAACTGCACCAACCGCTCATAGGTCTCGCGCTGAGCCCTGCCGCCAGTGGGCATGTTGGGATAGTTGGTCCAGAGGAGTTTGAAGTGTGACGGCTGCTGGCTGACGATGGTCTCCAGCTGTTCGAAGTCGGGTTGCCAACCGTTGTCCGCGCGCAGGTCATAGTTCACGATGTCCGCGCCCAATATCTTGCTCAACGAGGTATAGGTGGGATAGCCCGGGTTGGGCACCAGCACACCGTCACCGGGATTGCAGAAGGCCAGTGTCACGTGCAGGATGCCCTCCTTCGAGCCTATCAGCGGCAGCACCTCGCTCCTGGCATCCAGCTCCACGCCGTACCAACGCTTGTAGAATGCTGCCATGGCCTGGCGCAGCTCCGGCGTACCCTGAGTGGGCTGGTAGCCATGGGCATCGGGCTGTCGGGCCACCTCGCACAGCTTCTCTATAGTCTGCTCCGAGGGAGGCATGTCGGGCGAGCCTATGGCCAGACTGATGATGTCCTTGCCCTCGGCATTCATCTGGGCCACCTCCTTCAGCTTGCGGCTGAAGTAGTATTCCTGTACTAAGCTTAGTCTCTCGGCAGGTTCAATTCGTTTGCTTTCCATCTTTGTATTCTCCTAATATCTTAAAGTCCTTGGTCAGTGGAATAATGGCATCAATCGACTGGCGGTAGCGCGTCAGGTCGTCGAACATCAGGTCGACATAGAACAGGTACTCCCACTCGCGCCCGATGATGGGCAGCGACTGTATCTTGGTCAGATTGATCTTGTAGAACGAGAGTATGGCGAGCACATGGCTCAGCGACCCCTCCTCGTGGGGCAGCGAGAAGACGATACTGGCCTTGTTAGCCTCCGTCAGGGGGCGCAGCAGGTCGGCCTTGTTGGGATTCGACACCACCAGGAAGCGCGTGAAGTTGTGCTTGTTGTCCTCGATATGGTTCTCCAGCACCTTCAGCCCATACTGCCGAGCTGCCTCGGCATGGCAGATGGCAGCCCATCCCTGGTGTCCGCCCTCGGCTATCATCTTGGCCGAACCGGCGGTGTCCTCGGCTTCCACATTCTTCACCTGCGGGTGCTGGGCCAGGAAGTGACGGCACTGCATCAGTGCCACGGGGTGTGAGTGTATCTCCTGAATGGTGCTCCAGTCGTCATCGGGCAGACAGCAGACACAGTGCGAGATATGCAGCTTGTGCTCACCAACGATGGTAGCTCCTGAGTCGCGCAGCAGCTCGTAGTTATGCAGCAGGCTACCCGCAATGGTGTTCTCGATGGCCACCATACCAATCATCGTGGGGTCCTGGCGCATCTCCTCAAACACCTGCTCGAACGTCGAGCAGCACACCAGCTGTATCTGCTCGCCCTCGAAATAGAGGTGCGAGGCGATGTCGTGAAACGACCCCATCAGTCCTTGTATAGCTATTCTTTTCATTGTTTCAATATTTCTACTTTAAAAAATCCCGCTTTCACTGTTTCTGTGAAGCGGGACCTTATTTCTTTTCTCCTATTTTCATTTCTTCAATTCTTACATACGGTCAACCGCTTCACAGACTCCTGCAAAGTAAAAGTAATAACCGTAAAAGTAAGCATTCAACATTGTCATATATCTCTCAGTTTTTGCAATTCGGTTGCAAAAGTAATACATTTCTCCCAAACGAACAAACATTTCGAAAGAAAATTTTCACATTTTAATTATTTTCACTACCTTTGCAGCGTTTTTATGTTAAGGAATTACTAAATAGTAACTTATGACGCGTAAGACCTTTGCTGTGCTCGGCATGATGTGCGCCGGATGTGCAGCCAACGTTGAAAAGCGACTCCAACAAGCAAACGGAGTGGCTTCGGTTGCAGTCAACCTGGCCACACGTACTGCTTTAATTGAGTACGACGAACAGCAGACCACGCCAGAGCAACTGAAAGAGACCCTCGGGCAGATAGGCTACGACATGGTGGTCGAGGAAGACCGCAATGTCGAGGCCATCGAACACCAGGCATACACCTCGTTGCGCAACAAGGTATGCCTCTCCTGGCTCTTCGCCCTGCTGGTCATGGCACTCTCAATGAACTGGATACACATTGGCTCGCACGACGTACACAACCAGCTCATGCTCATCATCGCCCTGCTCAACATCGTCTACTGCGGACGGCAGTTCTACCATTCCGCCTGGCGACAGCTCATCCACCGCTCTGCCAACATGGACACGCTGGTGGCTCTGTCTACTGCCATCTCCTTCCTCTTCAGCACGTTCAACACCTTCTGGGGCCAGCACTACTGGGGCGCGCAGGGCATCGAGTGGCACACCTACTACGATGCCTCCGTCATGATTATCACCTTCGTGCTCACCGGCCGCCTGCTTGAGGAACGCGCCAAGCACGGCACGGCATCGGCCATCCGCGCCCTCATAGGCCTCACCCCCAAGACCGCCCACCTGGTGGTCGATGGCTTCCCCATCGACACCCCCATCTCTGCCCTCCAGAAGGGCGACACCATCGAGGTGCGCCCGGGCGAGAAGATACCTGTCGACGGCTCGGTAGTAGGCGATGCTGTCGCCTACGTCGACGAGTCGATGATGACCGGTGAGTCGGTAGCCGTCGAGAAGCATCGCGGCGACAAGGTGCTGGCAGGCACCATCGTACTCCCACCACCCTGCCCGGCAGACACCCCTCCCCAGGCAGCAGGACAGACGGGCATCTTCCGCTTCCGTGCCGAGGAGGTAGGTCAGAAGACCGTCCTTGCCAACATCATCCGCATGGTCCAGGAGGCCCAGGGGTCGAAGGCCCCCGTGCAGCGCGTGGTCGACCGCATAGCCCTCATCTTCGTGCCTACCGTGGTGGCCATAGCCCTGATCACCTTCCTCTGCTGGTATGTCATCGCAGGCCGGCCATACCTGCCCCAGGCCATCCTCTCTGCCGTCAGCGTACTGGTCATCGCCTGTCCATGCGCCATGGGACTGGCCACACCCACCGCCCTCATGGTGGGCATCGGCAAGGCCGCCCAGATGGGCATCCTCATCAAGGATGCCACCGCCCTTGAGCAGCTCCGCCAGGTCGACGTGCTCATCACCGACAAAACCGGCACCCTCACCACACCCACCCCGCCCACATCGCCCACATCACCCACATCGCCCACCGAAACCCTCAAGCCCCATGCCCGCGAGGCCATGGAGCAGCTGCAGCAGATGGGCATCCAGGTCACCATGATGTCGGGCGACCGCGAGGAGCGCGTGGCCCCCATCGCCCGTCAGGCCGCCATCAGCAACTACCGCTCGCAGGTGCTGCCGCAGGACAAGGAGAACCTGGTGCGCCAGCTACAGGCTGAGGGACACCATGTAGCCATGACCGGCGACGGCATCAACGACTCGCAGGCCCTGGCGCGAGCCGATGTCAGCATCGCCATGGGCCGCGGCACCGATGTGGCCATCGACGTGGCACAGGTCACCCTCATGGGCGACGACCTCAGGCGCATACCACAGGCCATCAGCCTATCCAAGCGCACCGTAGGCATGATACACCAGAACCTCTTCTGGGCCTTCATCTACAACCTCGTGTGCATACCCCTGGCCGCCGGACTGCCCTACCTCTTCGGGCTCCACTGGCAGGTCACACCCATGTGGGCATCAGCCCTCATGGCCTTCAGCAGCGTCAGCGTAGTGCTCAACAGCCTCCGTCTGAAGCTGACGGCATAACAATGGCT
>CAMNPM010000049.1 GCA_946548065.1 uncultured Prevotella sp.
TTTTTTGCGTAAATACGCATTTTTCGTCAATTCACTCCTAACTAACTTGTGCAAATATTAGCAAAGGATGGTTTCAACATACCCAAATAAAACACCAGCGAGACAAACAATTATTGTTTATCCCGCTGGTGTTTAGAGCCGTAATCTCGTGGGCTGCGAGCCGTAATCTCGTGGGCTGTGAGCCGTAATGTCGTGGGCTGCGAGCCGTAATGCCGTAAAAAGGGGCAACACTCCCCCCCAATCGGCTGCAAAGCCTTTGTACAAAGGAGATTAGGAGGGGTGGGTGTTTGGCAAACACTCCCCCAACACTCCCCCAACACTACACCCAACACTACACCCAACACTACACCCAACACTACACCTAACACCCTCACCTGAGATTGAAGAAATGAGGGATTGAGAAAAACGAAGGCTTTCAGATGTTTAATAATTTCATAATCCTGTATTTGTGCTGTCACTTTGCCGTTTTTGCTGGATAGCCATAGAAAATTTACGCGCAGGCGAGGGCGCAAATTTTCCCTGGCGAGGGAATAAATTCGCGCGCTTTATGCCTATTTCCTGTTACCCGCCATAATGTTGTGATTTTTGAACATATATGGTATCCTGTTGCAGGAAATGTCATGAAATGATTTGTTAAATTAACACTTTTTTACGCGAATTTCAACCCTAAAAGTTGCAAGCGCAACGAGTATTTTGTACCTTTGCACCTGCATTCCAAGGTGGGGTGCTGTAGGCATGAAAAACACAAGCCTATGTAATATTAACTTTTTAAAACCTTTTATTATTATCTGATGAGTAAAGAATTACTTGTTAATGGCAAGGCTGCAAATGCTTTGCAAGTGGAAATGCTCGCCATAGAGCAGTTTCTATGTGACCGTTACCTGTTTCGCCGCAACGTGCTGAACGGCAAGGTGGAGTTTGCCGCCAAGCCCCAGGAGGCAGAGGAACCCGTGTTCCGTCCGCTGACACAACAGGCCCTGAACAGCATCGTGCTGCAGGCCATGCGCGAAGATGTCTGTGAGGGCCGGAACCCAAAGTCGGACATCCAGGCGTACATCAACTCTGAGGAGGTGGCCTCGTTCAATCCTATTGCCTACTTTCTGGGCCATCTGCCCCAATGGGACGGACAGAACCATGTGGCACAGCTCTTTGGCCGCATACCAGGGGTGAGCTCCGAACAGCTGGCGTACCTTAGTATCTGGCTGCGCTCAGCGGTGGCCCATTGGCTGCAGCTTGACACGCTGCACGGCAATGAGTGCGTACCCACACTCATCGGTGCTCAGGGATGCGGCAAGACTACCTTTCTGCGCCGGCTGCTGCCAAAGGAGCTGCGCCAGTACTACCTGGACCACCTGAACCTCTCGAACAAGTTCGACAAGGAGATGGCCCTGACCAACAACCTCATCGTCAACCTTGACGAGCTCGATGCCGTCCGTCCCAGTCAGCATGCTGCGCTGAAGCAGACACTATCGAAGAGCAAGGTGAACGGGCGTCCCATCTATGGGGCGAGCCAGGAGGACCGTCCACGCTATGCGTCGTTTGTGGCTACCACCAACAACCGCCATCCGCTGACCGATGCCACTGGGAGCCGTCGTTACATCTGCCTGACCATTCCCGATGGACAATTCATCGACAACACGGGCGAGATTGACTATCTACAGCTCTATGCTCAGGTGGTGCACGAGGTGAAAGCCGAGAAGGCCCCCTACTGGTTTAACAACCATGAGGTGGAGCGTATTCAGGAGATGAACCTGGAGTACATGGAGCAGAAGGACATTGCCGAGGTGGTGGAGGCCTGTATCCGCAAGCCCAAGGAGGGCGAGCAAGGCGTGAGGATGCGTAGCGGTGACATCGTGAAGCTGATTCAGCGCGAGTATCCCTCCATCAAGAGCTCGCACAGCACGATGGTGCATCTGGGGCTGGCGCTCAAGGAGCTGGGCTTCGAGAGCACGGAGCATGGTCACCAGCGTTACTACAGGGTAGTTCCTCTGAAGGCAGCCTGACCCTCGGCGGGGGGAGTGTTGGGGGGAGTGTTTGGTGTAGTGTTGGGGGAGTGTTTGACAAACACCCACCCCAGCACTTTTCCTTTGTACAAAGGGCTTTCGGACATATTGGGGGGAGTGTTGGCAATTTTTTAGTGAAACAGTTGCGTGGGCTGATTTTTGGCTGTTTGCAGAAAATGTTGTATCTTTGCGGGCGATATGAAATACATGACATCAGAATCGGCATCCTGGATGAGGAAGACGCTCTGCTTCCTTGCCGTCATCCTGACACTATGCTGCTCTACGGTATGCGCAGCCTGCTCCGACAGCACCGCTACGGAAAAGCCTGCCAGAGGGAAGGTTGCCGAGATAGCAGAACGGGGCAAGCTGCTTGTGGGGACTACGGGCGACTACCGCCCCCTGTCGTTCCGCGAGGCTGACGGCACATACTGGGGCTTTGGCATCGAGGTGGCCCAGGAGATTGCCAGCAGCTTAGGCGTGGAAATAGAATTCGTCAAGACCTCATGGCCTACGCTGACTGCCGATGTGCTGGCAGAGCCGCAGCTGTTCGACCTGGCCATTGGCGGCATCACCATCACCGATGCCCGTCGCGAGACGATGCTCATGAGCGAGGGCTATCTGGCTAACGGCAAGACCATACTCTGCCGCGCACAGGAGGCAGACCGCTACCGCTCGCTGGCCGACATCAACAAGCCCGAGGTCCGCGTGATGGTGAATCCGGGAGGACTGAATGAGAAGTTTGCCAACGAGCACCTCACCCATGCCACCATCGTCGTGCATCAGAAAAACGAGGAGATTCCCTCGCTGGTTGCTGGCGGTGAGGCTGACGTGATGATTACGGAGATTACGGAGGCTCCCTACTATGTGAAGGCAGACCCCCGGCTGGCAGCACCGCTGCTGCAAGCACCCTTCACCCACGGGCAAATCGGCGTGCTGATGCAGAAAGGACAGGACGACCTGCTGCAGGCAGTGAACAGCATCATCCAAAGGATGAAGACCGACGGCTCGCTGCGCACCCTGCACGAGAAGTACGGGCTGGTGTATGCTTACTAACTCAGAAAATCACCTAAGCTAAAACTCTCTGTGAAATGATAAACAATAAGCTTATTCTTCTTTTCATCATGATGCTGCTGGGCCTGGTTCAGGCCAGCCCGCAGGGTGTCAATGACGTGACGCTGCTCAAAGACCCCATTACAGGCAAGTGGGGCTATGCCAGCAATGACCAGAACCGCAAGAGTCCCTTTAGGGGCATGCGCAAGCTTGGACGCCGCCTGCTGGGCAAGAGCCTGGGTTCATCGCTTATCGGCAAGAGCGATGCCGACGAGATAGACTGGGTCGTTCCGCCCCAGTATGACGCAGCCTCCAGGGAGTTCTCCGAACAGCTGGCAGCAGTAGAAATCAACGGGAAGGTAGGCTATATCGACATTCATAACCGCTTTATCATTGAACCCGCCTTTGCCCCTCGCGACCACATGCAGGGCTTCAGCTACGGACTCTCTGCCGTCAGGGTGGGCGACCGATATGGATTCATTGACAAGTCGGGTACGCTATGCATCGACACGCTCTTCGACTATGCCGAGAACTTCAAGGACAACATGCTGGCTTCCGTCAAACAGGACGGAAAGTATGGAGCCATCGACATTACGGGTACACTGCTCGTGCCTTGCAAGTTCCCCCTGGAAGTTGCCATGACCTCTACACCCATTCTCAACAAAGACTACCGCAAGGCTGCCAAGGATGTGAAGGCCCGCCGCGAGGCACTTGAGTTCCACTCCGTCACGGAGCGGCTCGACGCCCTCACTATCGAGGTAGGGCGGCGTATCAACGACACCACGTGGGTTGAACCCCTCAGTGTACACTCCGAGGGTACTGGGCGCTATCCCGGACTGAGCGACCAGCATGGGCGGTGCATCGTGCCTGCGGGATTCCAAAGCATAGAACCTGACGAGCATCACCATCTCTACGTGGTTCGCGACACGCTGGGGCTATATGGTGTCTATACCTACAACGGCTCGCGACTGTTCCGCCCGCTGTTCGACTCGATGACTCCGTTCGACGACGGCTACAGCGTCATCACAGTAGACACATTGGCAGGATGGATAGACAGTCAGGGAGGTCTGGACCCTGTGTTTCTGGACGAGATCTGCAATGCCGGACTGGCCTACGACCAAGCTGGCGACACCCATAAGGCCAGCATGCTCTATCATCGCATCCTGCGCATCGACCCCAACCACGTGATGGCCCTCAACAATCTCGCCATCATCGACCTGAACAACAAAGACTATAACCAAGGCATGCGCAAGCTGAAGTTGGCTCATAAGCTGGCCCCCGACAACGAGCTTATAGACCAGAACCTGCACCAGGCCAAGAAGAACCGCAACGAACGCCGGTGGAACCGCATCACATCAGCCCTTGAGATTGCAGCCGTTGTGGTGGGGGTCGCCGCCACTACCTATGCTACAGTGAGTGGTGCGCAAGGCATGACAGCGGGGACGGCATCGTCCTTCTCCTCGCCCTCGTACGGTGGTGGCTCTGGCGGCATCGGCAGCACGTCGGGCGGCAAAGGCGAGAAGATTACCTGTGTCAGCTGTAAGGGTACGACACAATGCCGATTCTGCAATGGTACTGGCTACGACCGCCACACCAAGAGCGGCAAATGCCATATCTGTCACGGAAGGGGTATTTGCAAGTCTTGCCACGGCCGCGGGTATATATAATATACTAGTGAAATAGAAGATGAAACGGATATTATGGATTATCACCTTAGCTTGTTGCACACTATTTGATGCGACAGCTCAGGATACCAGCCAGTTGCTTCGCGATGTGGCAGTAGCATGTACATCGGGCAGTCATGAGCCTCCGCACGAAGGGGGCATTATACGTGTATTCAAAGTTTACTAATAAAAATTTGGTCGTTTCATAAAGATTTGCTAACTTTGCAGCCGAGGTGGGGAGAAATCCACCTCAGCAGAAGAAGCGTTATGCTCCAAACTTGCGGAACGAAAACCTGAGAAATTTTCAAAGCAAGAGCTGATAAAAGCAGGAGAGCAGAGCGGCTTCCGCGCGTATATGCGTGGGGCTGTATCTCCATTTTCTTTTATCGGGTTTTCTCAGGACCCTCAAGGCTACTATCGTGTTCGATACTAACGAGCCGATAGAAACGCCCACTTGGGTTAATACGATTGATGCTACAACATTTTTACACATCAATCTATCGAGCTATAGTTCTTACCTTCGATGGCTTAATAATCTGTGCCCCCAACAGAAGGCGGTAGTCCTTGTAGTTGTTGGTGATGATAACGCGACACTTCTGCTTGCGGGCCAGTACAAACTGAATATTATCCTCTATGTCGACTCCCGTCTGACCAAGTGCTGCATCAATGTCCTTCACCGTGAAATTAATGATGGAAAAGCGGTGTTGAAGCTCACGAACTACGGCACGTATCTCCTCATTTGTCTTGCGCTTCTGATAGACGGAGATAAGCTGCGCCACGCTGAGGCTCGAGATGTAGAGTCGCTTGCCCACGATGGAGTAGAGGTAGTGCAAGCAGTCATAGTCTGTCTGGTATCGCGTTTCACCGCTATAGGCACCAATAAGAACGTTGGTATCTACAAATATGTGGTTGGGATTATATGTCTTGACCTGTCGTGTCATGCCTGTCATTCAAAATACCAAGTTCGGAAATTGCTTCTTCTCCTCAGCAGTGAGCAGGTCGATGTTGCCAGCCATCCACATGCCTATCTGAGCGTCTACAAGTTCCTTATACTTCAGTCCAGTCTTCTCCAGAAGCAACTGCAGCACGGCCTTGCGCTCCTTTTCCACTTGTTTCTGTTTCTCACTCATAATGCTATCTTTTAACTAATTATGGGGCAAAGTTACAAAATCTTTGTGAATTATGAGCCTATTGCGCATTAAAAATGACAAAGGGCTTGTTTTTTTAGTACTTTTGTATTCTTTATGATAGGTACAGTCGCTCGGATTCATCAAGATCTGCCATAGCATTTTTTATCAGTTGGCTGCATCCATCAGTACGAAGGGCGCCCAGAAGAAGGGTGAGGGATATTCCTCGCGCAGCTGGACCATTGCCTTGTTCAGCGATTGCTGCATGGGTATGCCTGAGAGCCAGTACTGATAGAACAGCTCCATGAGCCGGGCTGTACTCTTGTCGTTTACATTCCACAACGTAGCCAGGATGCTCTTCACCCCAGCTTGTTTGAAGCCACGGTGCATGCCATACACCCCCTCTATGGAATATTCGCCCACGGCTGTCTGGCATGCAGAGAGTACTGCCAGGCGGGTGTTGCTGAGGTCCAGCAGGGCCACCTCGTTGGCAGTCAGTATGCCGTCGGAGGCTTCGGGCTTGTCGGTAGCTCCCTCCCAGGTGCTGTTGGCACCGACCAGCGCCAGACCGCTGCGCTGCATGCTGGAAAAACGCGTAGAAGGGAATCGGGCCAGGAACTTGTTGTCTAAAGCCTGCCGGTTGCCTGGGACGAAGAATCCGTGGGTCGACAGATGGAGCACTTGCGGACTACTGGTACTGATGGCGTGAAGAGCCTGCTCGGTAGGCATGAATCCAGACATCAGCGTGGTGGAAATCTGATGCTGGTGCAGTATCTGGTCTACCTGCTGTATCTCCTGCTTGGTAAAGGGCAGGAATCCAAACGTTTCTTCCTCGTCCTGTATGGCTCCACGTCCCTCGTAAGCCATACCGCGCTGCGCAGCACCTGTGGCAATCTGTTGTGCCAATGCCTCCTGGCTGGGGCTGTAGTAGACTGCTCCGTAGAGCGATGCCGTGGTGACTGGTGTATTGTCCGGATGGTTGCGCAGTGCCACTAGGTCGCCTGTCGACAACATCTGGTGCAGCTCGTAGTGGTCGGTCAGATAGCTGCCGTCGCTAAGCTTGAAGGCAGCAAAAGCCAGGTCGTTCAGATATCCGGTAGGCGAGTAGTACACCGTCTTCACACCCTTCAGCGCAGTCTCCAGCGGCTTCCACAGCTTCGTGTAGAGTTGCAGGCGGTCGACCTGATACAGCGCCTCAGCCTTGCGCTCGGCATTCAGGTCCTTCAGTGCATCCAGGGCTTTCCACAGCTCGTTGCTGTTGGTAAGATGGACATACAAGGGTTCACCTTTAGGCAACAGCACCAAGGCTCCGCAGGAGGCAGTATCGGACAGGACATACTCCACAGCCGCCTCACCCTCATGTAACACATGCTGTAGCTGATGCCAGTCGGGAGTGTTCATGCCCTCGATAAACTGCGATGCCTGCCGATTGATGCTTCGCTCCAGAGCTTCTATCTGCTGGCGCAGTTGTATCGTTGCCGGTTCGAAGTTGAAGTTGCCATGTTCCCAGTCCACCTGGGTATTCATGGTCTTATAGCGAGCATTCAACTGGTTCAGCGAGTCCAGCTGTGCCTTCAGCAGCGGGTTGCCCGACTGGAATATGGCTTTCTTGATGCGTTCGGAGGCTCGCAGCAGCAGACCTTTGCTGGCCAGCATGGCATCGTATGCATCGCTCGACAACTCAGCTGGGAACCTAGGCAGGAGGGATAAGACACCATTGTTGCCCACGCCTCCGTTTTGGATAAACGACTCGCGTTCCGTCTGCGTCAGCAAGTCGAAGTTCTGTTCGGCAAACTGACGTCGTAAGCGGAAAAACTCCCTTGCCGGACCTATGGCATCGTGATGTCGCCCGCCCAGCTGATAGGCCCTGCCCAACAGGTTATAGAAACCGGCCTTGTTCTGTAGGTTTAGCAACTCAAACTGACTGGATGCCTGCTGCTGTTCATAGAGCCGGGCAGCCTCATCGTATCGCCCCAAGTCGAAATTCAGGAGTGCCAGTTCTGACAATGCCCTGAACCTGTTGGTAGGCGAATTCGATTGTGCCAACAGCTGATAGTAGGACATCGCCTTCACCGTATCCTGCTCGATACCTATATAATAATTAGCCAGTGCTACATAGAGATCCAGCGCCTCCGGATTGTCCAGATACGACTGGCTTCTGGCTTTCAGCTCGCTTTCCACCTCCTGCAGCATAGACAATACGTTCTGTCCGGCTTCTTTTACACCGGCACCAATACGCCTGGCGGCATCCAACTGCTCCTGTGTCAGCTCTAAAGTGTGATTGTCTATCTGCTGCTGGGCTTCTTTCATGTATCGCGCATAGAGGGGGAACATGGCTGTATATTCATATATCACAGGCAGGGCTATTTGCCTCAGATTGGACTTGTCCTCATCACTCATGGATGACCCGGCAAGACTGACCATCGACTTCATTTGCTCGGTAATCTCGTTGAGTGCCGTAAAACGCAGCATCCAGTCGTTGGTCTTGCTGGAGAGCAACTGATAGCGCTGCCATAATAACTGGAGCAGCGTATAGTTCATGCCGAAAGAATGCTGCTGCCGCAGAGCTTCCACACGTCCATCCAACAGCTGTTCGGCCTTATCCATATCGCTCAGCCCAAAAGCATAAAGGCTGTACAGGTCGGTCAGCATCTGTGTATAGATATAGTCGTATTCGCCATACAAGGTCTCATGAAGAGCCATGCCGCGCTTCAGCACCTCCTCCGCCTTGTCCAGCCGCTGGGTCACCTGATAGTAGTTGGAGATGAGCGAAAAGCCCTCCATATAGGCACCTGCCGCCTCCTCGATATGGGCATTGAAGAAGGGGATTGCTTCCTCAAACAACTGTTGTGGCTCTCCTTTTATCTGCTGTCCGTTATAGTTGTAGAGTTCCCACCCTAACTGGAGTTGCATCAGGCAGCGCCACATACCGTCTTCCTGCTTCCGGCACTTGCTGATGCCTGTCCGCAAGGTTTGCAGTGCCTCTTCCTTCTGGCCTAAGCTGAACAGCATGGAAGCCAGACTATGATAGTTGAATGCCGCAGAGAAGGACAGTGTCTCGTAAAGCTTTATCGCCTCACGGCAAAGACTCACCGCACGACGCAGGCTCTCCGGTTCAGGCGTCTGTCCGAAAAATTTGGCTACATCATTCAGACAAGACGCATAGACGACGGATTCGTAGCCTGCCAGCGTCTTGATGTCCGCTACTGCCGTCTGCATGATGGTGGCTGCCTTGTCATTCAGCATCAAAGCCTGAGAATAGAAGGTGGCCAAATTCCTGCCTATCAACACAGACTCCCATGAAGGGCGATGGTGATGTTCGTAATAGTTGGTCAGCTTTGTCAGATACTTCTGGAAACGCTGGTTGTCCTGTTGGGCTATACTCTGCATAGGATATACCTGAGCCAGAAGATAGGCACCATAGATATC
Source organism: uncultured Prevotella sp. (assembly GCA_946548065.1). Lineage (GTDB taxonomy): Bacteria > Bacteroidota > Bacteroidia > Bacteroidales > Bacteroidaceae > Prevotella. The sequence goes on from CAMNPM010000049.1 coordinate 9,274, forward strand.
GCTTCCTTCCTCCAGTAAGGCATCGGTATATGCTTCCGCATCCTGCAGCAGAGGGCTTGCTTTCTCAGCATCCACCTGTGAATAGATGTTAGCCAGTCGCAGATGCATGTCTAAATAGGGCATGCTGAATTCTCCATAGAAAGCCTTGGTTCTGGAAAGTATGGGATAAGGGCTCCTGATTTCGTGCGTTTTCTGTTGGAAACGGGCATCACACTCCCACGTCAGCAACAGCATCTGGTCTACAGCGGGATCACCCTGGGGCAGATAGTCGTATAAATAGGTATACCACTGGCTGAACCAATCGTGAAGCGTGTTGAAGTCGGCCAGTTGGAAACGCATCTGCATGATTGCCTGGTCTCTCTCAATACCAATAGTCCGCAAGTCGTTTTCGCCCCACAGAGCCTTCGCCCCATCCACGGCATGCTGCATGAATCCCTCCATGTTCAAGAAAACATCATTGCTATACATGCGACCTGCCATATAGCATCCTTTAGGAAACGTTTTCTGGATGAGGTCGTTGACATAGACCTGATAGGATATCTCGTAGGTCTTGAAAGATGCCAGATAGTAACAAGCATACACCAAGTCGGACGAATAGGTCATCGTCTTTCCGAAATAGGGTTCCAGCTCCTTCTCTATCTGCAACGCCTCAGCCCAGTGGTTAGGGTTGTCCTCGTCGCGCTGTTTCTGCACAAGGATGTCCTCCAGGCGCACCACCAGGCTCAGCAGCCGACAATCTTTGTCTTTGGGGCGCTGCCGGCATAGTCGTTCTGCGCAGCGTCTGTTGGCCTTGCACAGCGAGTCTGCCTTCGACCAATCGAAATCACTGTAGAGCGACATCACCTGCCTGCGACATACTACAGCCTCGCGGGAGGTCTCACCATAATGCTGTTCAGCATATCGCAGCAAGGCGGAGGTGGCTGCGATGCCCTGACGGTGGCTGATGTCGAGCAGGCGATTTTCCAACATGGTGGCCATCGTGTCCACCTGGCTGATGGCAAACCGCTTGGCACACTGCCGCAGCAATGCGATGTCCGATGCCTCATGCTTGCCTAAAGTACACAACTCTGCAGCATCCTGCAACAACTGGCTGTCGTCTTGTGCTGCGACAGGCAATACGGTGCTTAGCAGAACTAATCCGACAACTATGACCTTGAGCATTCTATTCATTCGACTTTATCTTCATTTCTTAGGTTTCTGAAGTTCATTTCTTGCTGCCGGCGAAGCGGCGGTAGACGGCACGGACCACGAACCAACAGTGCAGGAGGATGGTCTGGAGGGTGCCGTAGTGGGAGGCCATGACCTGGAATCGCTCCATGAGCGAGGCCCGATGGTGCTGGGTGGTGTCGCCGCCTTCCTCGAAGTCGGCCAGGACGGCATGTGCGTTGGCCAGGGGCAGACGCTGGCGCTCGGCTTCCTTCATGATGCGGATGCACCAGTCTACATCGGAGGAATGGCGGTATGCAAGGTTATAAGGGAACTGGCGGGCGAGGTCGAGGCGGGCATAGAAGGCTTGATGGCAGACTAGCATGCCCTGTCGGAACGAACGCCAAGTGAGCTGTTCGGGCGGGCGGTGGGTGCGCAGGTGCAGGAACCGGCCGTCGGCATCGGTGATGGCTGTGTCGCCATAGACCACGGCGGGAAGCGGTGAGGCGGAAGCGGTGACGGCCGTCACCACCGTCTCGATGGTATCCGGTGCATGCAGGGTGTCGCCTGCGTTCAGGAACACGATATAGTCGCCCGTGGCCTGCTGCAGCCCTTTGTTCATGGCATCATAGAGTCCCCTGTCGGGTTCGGAGCCGATGACGACGTGGTGCGGGCTCTGAGCCTGATAGCTGAGAGCAATGGCCAGGGTGTCGTCCGTGGAGGCTCCGTCTACTATGAGATGTTCGATATGGGGATAGGTCTGCGACCTTACGCTGTCGAGCGTCCGCTGCAGGCTGCGCTGGGCATTATAGGTGATGGTAACGATGGAGATGCGTATCATGCTGTGAATTGGTTTTTATCGTGATGTGGGAGGTTGGAGGGCGGCCTCGTAGACCTCGGCATAGCGCTTGGCCACGCTCTGCTCGGAATAGCATCGCAGCACCTTCTGCTGGCATTGGTGGCGCAGCTGGTCGTAGTCTGACTCCTCGAGCACGTAGTGAATGCCACGGGCCAGGTCGTCGGCCTGTTTGTATTGGGCCACATAGCCCGTCTGCTGGTGGTCGATCATCTCCGGAATGCCGCCCACGCGGAATGCGACACAAGGCACACCGCAGGCCATTGCCTCCATGATGGTGTTCGGCAGATTCTCCGACAGCGAGGGGAGCACGAAGACATCAACGGCGCGATAGACCGTAAGGATGCGCTGCTGGTCGTTGACGTAGCCTAAGGGATAGCTCTTGAAGGGCAACTGCGGCACAATGTCTTCCGCCTGTCCGCCCAGAATGGCCACCGACACCGTGGCAGCCCAGTCGGGATGCTGCTCGGCCAGCAGCTTGCAGGCTGCTATCAGATACTGCATGCCCTTGTTGACATTGGTGACGCGCTGGGCGGCAAAGAGGATGATGCGCCCCTGGGCTGGGAATCCCAGTTCAGCACGGGCCTGCTGCTTCGAGCCCGGACAGAACAGGTGGGTGTCAATAGGATTGGGGATGCTGTACACACGCTGCTGCTGAAGGAGGGCACTCCTGCGGGCCTCGCCGGCCAGCCACAGGCTGCAGGCTACAAAGGAGATGCGCTGTCCCTGATAGAGCCGGGCCTTCCGCTGCCATACGCGGGCAGACAAGTCGCCGTCCGAACCGCCACCTGGCAGGAGCTGGCAATGATGGCACTGGGTCTCAAAGTGCCGGCAGTCAAGCGTGAGGTGACAGATGGCAGTGGCGGGCCAGATGTCGTGCATGGTCCACACCACGGGCTTGCCCGACTGGAGAATCTTGCGGATGCCGCTGAGCGAGAGCATGCCCTGGTTCACCCAGTGCAGGTGTATCACGTCGGCCTCCTGAAACTCCGGCAGCCGGGTGATGTCGGAACCGCAGTTGGCTATATCGATTTCAAACAGGTGACGGCGGCTGAGCCGCAGGTGAAGCCAGATGACCAGGCGCTCCCAGAGGAAATGCCACTGCGACCTCCACCGTCCGGGCAGCGGACAAACCGTCAGCCGGCTGGTCTGCTTGTCGCGCACCAGCATCTTTGCCTTTACACCATGATTGTTCAGTGCTTCCATCAGACGGTTGGCTGCCAGCGCCGCCCCGCCCGTCTTCTCCGTAGTGTTAACTATGAGTACTCGCATACCTTATTATATATAGGGACATGCAAAGGTACTAAATAAATCGTAATTCAAAGCCCAACGGAGCTGTTTTTTGTGTGTTTACGCGCACAATGACTTGATTTAGGTCAAGAAGAGCGTGTTTTCACGAAGAAAAAGGGGCAAAAGTATTGCGGGTAAGGAAAAAAGTGCGTAACTTTGCATCGTCAAACAAAAGGAATGACTTACTTAACTTAGTGAAGTTGAGGATTGTTAATAGATTGTTTTAGGTTAGTAGTAATATTTATAGTTTTAGGTTTTTAGTTATTGGTAAGAAGAAAGTTTTAAATGTGTTAGGATAACAGTGGTCGCCGTGAGGCGCTCATAACTTTCTTTTTTAAAACGACTGTTAGTATGAAATTTCAATATACTACCGAAAGGTAGACCCTCTAAAGCCGAAAGGCTGGCATAATGCGCTATAATAAGGATTTTTAGTTAAACATAGGCTTTTTGAACGTTGCCGCTCGTGATGAGCTGCAGCGTTTTTTTCGTCTTTTTTTGTATAAACCGCTTGTTATTCCCATTTTTTTTCGTACCTTTGCACACGAAAGCGTGCGAAACTGCTCACGCTCGGCAATGGATGCAGGCATCACTGCCCTCGCCTAACCGCAGATTTGGCAACCGAAACGTTTCAAACTTAACATATAAATCAAGACCGACACTATGCCCCTGCAACCACTGACATACACCCGCGACGCTGCTACCGGCCCGATGCTGACGGGCGGGAGGGCTGAGGGTACCCGGCAGGGCGGCGGGAACGACTTGGCTCTTACCCCCCACAGTTAAAAATCTTTACATCCTACGCTTCGCCTCGCGCGCAGCTGCGTTTGACATACGGTCTCGCCGTGCCTCCGGGCATGGCGGGACCGCTGTGCTTTCGGGCATTCACCAGCCACGACAATTCTAATTACAAACATTTTTAAACTAAACATTTTATGCGTATGAAACAAAAATTTTTACCAATCATCGCCCTGCTGCTGATGGCAGCGACGGGCGCAATGGCACAAACGTACACCGTGACCCTGAAGGACGGCACCCTGTGAGGTTTAGCCACCTCGAAGCGCTAAATCGATCTTTGGGCTTCGCCCGAAGAGAATACTCCGCTCGAAAGAGCCTGTAAGCGAGCTTCAAGCTCTTTACTCGCTCAACGTGTTCTTTGACATACTGAGACAAACGGATATTTATTTTCTGAGGGAAACCCTTGGAGCATTGCGATAATTATCGTATCTTTGCATCCGTAAAACTAATAAATCGTTAGGATTATGGAAGCAAGAACGACAATGTATCCACAAGAGGGACAGCTGCTGGTAAGCATTAGCGACATGTCGATGATGAAGGACATCAAAAAAGCCATTGGCATGTTAAAAGGAGTAGGCAACGTCACAGTGCCACGCCGTAAACGCATCTCCGCATACGAGCGTTCTCTGCAAGAACTCGAAGAAGGACGCGTGTACGAGGCCAAGGATGTGGATGACCTGTTCAAACAATGTCTTGGATAAGGTAGGCTATGTACACCATCAAGTTTACAGGCGAATTCAAACGCCAGA
>CAMNPM010000050.1 GCA_946548065.1 uncultured Prevotella sp.
ATAGATTATACTACGCCCTATACCATGCAGCATCTGCCCTCCTTTTGAGTGATGGCTATAGCAGTCATACTCATAGGGGACTGATGTCGCAAATAAATCTCAACTATGTGAAAGAAGGAAAACTTTCACCTGATGAAGGTAAACTCATCAGACAGATGTTCAACAAGCGACATGAAGGAGACTATGAAGACTTTGAGGACACTACTGAAGAAGACATAATATATGCTATGCTTAAAGTAAAAGTATTAGTCGACAAGCTTATTGATCTTAATTCTTTAACAGTTAACAACTCACTCTGACATCCCAAATGGCAGATTTTCGATGGCTCCTCGACACTGGGGCCTGCCATTTGTTTTTGCGCTGAAAATTTGGAAGTTAAAAGAAAATACACTATCTTTGCAGCGATAAAAAGGCAATGGAGTATGAGTAAAGACCGTACATATATTGTAAATAATGCTGCGATTATGATTTAATCGTTGGCGAAAGGCAGACGCCAGGTGCAGTGCTGATAGTCGGAGCATCCGTAGGCTGTGCGTCCCTTGATGATGTGCCCCTTTCCGCAGAGGGGACAGGGCTGTCCTATGAGACTGTCGGAAGGCACCAAGGCGCTTTCGCTCCCTTGTGCTGCTGAAATTGCTGCAGGATTCACTGCTGAGGCCGATGTTGAGGTTGCTGCTGAGTTTTTCTTCTTGGCAGCGTTTTTTTTCTTGGCAGGCTGTTCGGCCTTAGGTGCTTTCACCTTCTTCATCTCGGCATCGGTGAGCACAGTGACGCGGCGGTTGGAGGCATCAGTCATCACATCGTTCACTATCTCTGTGACCTGTGTCTTTAGCTCTTCGATAAACTGCTGGGCATCGTACTGCTGGTGCTCAATGTCGCGCAATTTCTTTTCCCAGATGCCCGTGAGCTCGCAGCTCTTCAGCAGTTCCTCGCGGATGAGGTCTATCAGTTCAATGCCCGTGGGGGTTGCTATCAGGCGCTTCTTGTCGCGCTTGATATAGTGGCGTTTAAACAGCGTCTCGATGATGCCGGCACGACTCGACGGACGACCGATGCCGTTCTCCTTCATCGCGGCGCGCAGCGTCTCGTCTTCTACGAACTTGCCTGCTGTCTCCATGGCGCGTAGCAGCGAGGCCTCATTATAATAAGGTGGCGGGGTGGTCCACTTCTCCGTCAGCGTGGGCTGGTGGTCGCCGCTCTCGCCCTTGACGAAGGTGGGAAGCGTCTTTTCCTCGTCGTCAGCTTTCTTGTCCTCGTCGTCAGTCCTCTCGCCTTTCTCCTCCTTCTTCTCTCCCCTGACGATGCGCCAGCCGGGATCCAGGATCTCCTTACCCGTGGCCTTGAACTCTATGCCGTCGACATCGCCCAGAACGGTAGTTGTCGAGAATTTGCAGTCGGGTAGGAACACTCCGATGAAGCGGCGGGCCACGAGGTCGAAGACATTGCGCTCGGCATCGCTTAGGTTCTGCGGCACCACGCCCGTAGGGATGATGGCATGGTGGTCGGTCACCTTCGATGTGTCGAATACGCGCTTGGTCTTCTTCAGCGCCTTGCCGCCGATGGGTTTGATGTATTCAGCATAGACGGCCTGCCCGCCAAACTTGGTCTGATAGAGACCGTTGAGTGTCTGCGGACATTTGGGATAGATGTCGTCGGAGAGGTATTGGGTGTCCACACGGGGATAGGTGGTGTATTTACGCTCGTAGAGAGCCTGTATCAGGTTGAGCGTCATCTCTGCCGAGTAGCCGAACTTGCGGTTGCAGTCTACCTGCAGCGAGGTGAGGTCGTAGAGCTGTGGCGGCTGTTCCTTGCCTTCCTTCTTTTCTACCTTGGTGACGGTGAAGGGCTTGCCCTCGATGGTTTTGAATGCTTCCTCGCCTTCCTCCTTTGTGGTGAACTTTCCCTTTGTCGCCGTGAAGGTGGTGTCGCGGTAGATGGTGGCCAGCACCCAGTAGGGTTCGGGCTTAAAGTTGTCTATCTCCTTCTGCCGGTTGACAATGAGGGCGAGGGTAGGGGTCTGCACACGCCCGATGCTGAGCACCTGGCGGTTTTGTCCGTATTTCAGCGTGTAGAGTCGTGTGGCGTTCATGCCAAGGAGCCAGTCTCCGATGGCGCGGCTCAGTCCGGCCATGTAGAGTGGCTGGTAGTCCTGCTGGTCCTTCAGGTTCTGGAAACCTTCGCGGATGGCTTCGTCGGTCATCGACGATATCCACAGCCTGCTGACGGGACACTTGGCCTGAGCCTTCTGCATCACCCACCGCTGTATGAGCTCGCCCTCCTGGCCTGCGTCGCCGCAGTTGACGATGCGCTCGGCCTTCTGCATCAGTCCCTCGATGATGGCAAACTGCTTCTTGATGCTGGGCTGGTCGATGAGCTTGATGCCGAAGCGTCCGGGTATCATCGGCAGTTGAGTCAGGCTCCACGTCCGCCACATGGGCGTATAGTCTTGGGGTTCTTTCAGCGTACACAGATGTCCGAAGGTCCACGTCACCTGAAAGCCGTTACCTTCCATATATCCGTCGTGCGACGATGTTGCTCCGATGATGCGGGCTATATCGCGCGCCACACTGGGTTTCTCTGCTATACAAACTATCATACAGGGTGCAAAGGTACGAAACAATGTGCAAAGGTGCAAAATAAATTTGGAAATTCTCTCATTTATTCGTACCTTTGCGGCAATTTTCGAATAAAACTACAATAATAATATGGGAAAATTAGTGATTAACTCGTACGACGAGTTTGCCGCCCACCTGGGCGGGGAGTTGGGGAAGTCCGAATGGTTGCAGGTGGACCAGGAGCGCATCAATCTGTTTGCCGATGCCACGCTGGACCACCAGTGGATACATGTTGATGTGGAGCGTGCTAAGGAGGAGAGTCCTTATAAGTCGACCATCGCCCACGGCTATCTGACACTGTCGCTGCTGCCCTACATGTGGGATCAGATTATCGAGGTTCGCAATATCAAGATGCTCGTCAACTATGGTATGAACGACATGCGCTTCGGCCAGCCTGTGCTGACGGGCAGCCGCATTCGCCTGGTGACCAAGATGCACAACATACAGAACCTGCGCGGCATCTGCAAGGCTGAGATCAAGTTTAAGATTGAGATAGAGGGCGAGCGTAAGCCCGCCCTCGAGGGTATTGCTGCCTTCCTCTACTATTTCAACGAGGGTTCGATGTAAACTTTATGCAATAAGTCTGCTTCTGTCGATGAATTCTATATTCATTCTTCGGGATAGGAGATGACTGCGAGATAAGGGGCTGAAAAACGTGAGTTAACTCAAAAGTACTTGCGAGTTAACTCATTCGACGAATCGAGTTAACTCAAGCGATGAAGTGAGTTAACTGGCCTGAGGAAAAACGTCGGGCGGCGTAAGGATTTTTTTAACCGTACACAAAAGAGTCCCTTTCGTGTACTTTTTAGGTAAACTATTCTGACTCCGACTGGATTTTCCGGAGTTCGTCTTCTGTCTTGGTCAACTTGTCCTTGCAGAACTTGATTAATCGCTGTGCAGTCTTCAGCTGCACGGCGAGTTCGTCGATGTCGAACTCGTTGGCCTCCATCTTGCGGACTATGGTTTCCAACTGGGCGAGGGCCTCCTCGTATTTTAACTGATTGTTCATTGCGTCATTGCTCATTGTACTATGGATTTAAATGTTCCTTTTTCTACACGTGTCTCCACCTCGTCGCCGGGCTTCAGCACGCTGGGGTCGCGCACTGCCCGCCCGTCCTTAAGCGTGATGCTATAGCCGCGAGCCAGCAGCAGCTGTGGGTCGAAGCCTTGCAACTGTAGGGTAAAACGTTCCAGTCGGTGATGCAGCTCCGTGAGTTGGCGTTCTATGGCTACGGGCAAGCGGTTCTGCAAGAGTTCCACACGGTGGCGGTGTTCCGTCAGCTTACGCTGGGCGATGCTTGGTATGAGTGTGGCCAGCTGTGCGATGCGCTGTTGCTGACTGTTGAGCCGCTCGCTGACATAGCGGCCAACAAAGGTCTCGGCCTGTTCGAGTTGCACCAGGATGCGGTGCAGGTTGTCGACAAGCAGGGCAGCAGCAGCGGTGGGTGTCTTCACCCGCGTGTGGCTCACCATATCGAGGATGGTCTCGTCGCGGTCGTGTCCGATACCCGTGATGACGGGCAGCGGGAACTGAGCAATGTTCTCTGCCAAGGCCAAGGTGTCGAAGCCACTTAGGTCGGCAGTGGCACCGCCGCCTCTGAGGATGCACACCACATCGTAGTTGCCCACAGCCTCATAGATTCTGTTGAGCGCCGCAATGACCGATGCCTCCACCTGCTCGCCCTGCATGATGGCAGGAAACAGGTTCACCGTGAAGCGCAGCCCATAGGGATTCTCTTCAATCTGTCGGCAGAAGTCGCCGTAGCCTGCTGCTGCCAATGCCGAGATGACAGCTATGCGCTGTGCGAAGAGCGGTATCCGGAGCTCGCGCTGCAGGTCGAACACACCCTCTTCCTTCAGCTGGCGGATAATCTCCTGTCTTCTGCGAGCCATATCGCCCAGCGTATAGGTAGGGTCGATGTCGGTGACAATCCACGAGAAACCGTAGGCCTCGTGATACTGGGCATATACCTTCAGCAGTACCTTGATGCCTGCTCGCAGCGGCTGTCCGGTGGTGCGCTCGAAGTAGGGGCGCACCATCTGCCAAGTTTGTCGCCAGCACTTAGCAGAAGCTCGCGCAACGGGCGTGTTCGAGCGGTTGTCCTTCTCAATGAGTTCCATATAGCAATGTCCTCCGTGTTCGCGGCACTCGGAGAGTTCGGCCTCTACCCAGTATTCGTCGGGCAGGGCATCGCTGATGGCCTCTCGTACGAGGCGGTTGAGCTCCAGCAGCGTCAGCTTGTTATCACTCTTCATATGTGGTAGCAAATTCTTCACTTTTCACTCTTCGCTCTTCGCTCTTCGCTCTTCATTTTCCCTACCATATAGGCACGCCAGAAGTTGGGAATGCCGAATCCGTAGATATTGTCAGGATGTTCATAGTTGCTGCTGGTCTGGCGGATGAGTTCCATCAGCTGGTCGGCAGTAAGGTTGCGCAGTGCCTGCCACAGGCATGCGGTGAGTCCGCAGACGATGGGTGCCGAGAACGAGGTTCCCATATCGTCCATGATGACCCCGCGGCCATTGACCAGGCGTGCAGGAGCACCTATGGCCACCACATCGGGCTTGACGCGCTGGTCCTGCGTGGGGCCTACGCTGCTGAAGGGAGCTATCTTGTAGGGTTCGTCGGCCAGGATGGCCCCTACGGTGAGAATGTGGTCGGCATCGGCAGGTACCCCTATCTTCTTCCACGTTCCCATGCCCGAATTGCCTGCCGAGGTGATGAGGATGATGCCTTTGCGCGCCATCATCGAGGCTGAGCGGCTGGCAAACGAGGTATGTCCGTCGAGCTGCCACTGATGGTACGACATAGCGGGGTTGTCGTATTCGTTGTATCCCAGCGACGAGTTCACGAGGTCGCATCCCACCGAGTCGGCAAACTCAGCGGCCATTGTCCAGTAGTCTTCCTCCACCTCCTGCTCCGTCTGCTGGTCTTCAGAGCGCAGCAGCCAGTAGCAGGCCCGAGGGGCCGTACCAATATAGAAATAAGGTGTGCTGACAGCCATTGCCGAGAGCACCTTCGTACCGTGGTCGGTCTCAGCAAAGACTGAGGGTGAGCGAGGGGTCACAAAGTCATGATATCCGCGGATGTCCACACGCTGGAAGGCGGGAATCTTGTCTACATTCTTGAATCCTCCGTCGATGACGGCAATCATCATGGTCTCGCCCCGCAGGCCTATGTCGTGCAGACGCTGTCCCTTCAGGGCGGTAATCTGGTGGAAGGCCTGTCCATAGAGCTGGCCATGCACACTGTCGCGCGGCTCGAACTCATCGTGATACTTGGTCTTGAAGGCTGTGGGACTGACGGAGTCGGGCGACTGCCACACCAGCTTTGCGGCACGCACACACGGCAGCTGTGCCAATCGTTGAAGATGAATGGTGTCGCGCACTCGCACTAAGAGTGTGTTCTGCCAGCGGCTTTGTCCGATGACCGCCACATCGCGGCTCTCCACCATGCGGATATATCGCTGCGAAACGGGCAGGTCGGTAGAGTCGACGGTCAGCCCCTGCCTGCGCCGCCGCTCAATGCTGCGGTGTGAGAGAAACCGGGAAGGATGGTCGAGGGAGTAGTCGTTGCCTTGCTTGTCGGTGAGCGTCAGCCGGTAGATATAGACCGGGCCGTCCTTGTAGCGCACCCGTCGCAGTGACTCCAGCTGAGAGTCGGCATACAGGCTCGTCGCAGCAGTCAGCAGAGTGGTTAGCAGTAGCATCAGTCTGTGCATATTCTTTAAGGTAGTTCGTTTTCGACGCACAAAGGTACGAAGAAGTGAGCGAAATTCCAAATTTTTTCGTACCTTTGCACCCGATTTAACGTTATGGACAACAAGCAAGCTGCATTAGAACTGGGCCAGAAGCCCGTAGGACGTCTGCTGACACAGTACGCCCTGCCCGCCATTGTGGCCATGACGGCATCAAGCCTCTACAACATCATCGACCGTGCCATGATAGGCCAGATGGTGGGTGCCGACGCTATTGCGGGCCTGGGTATCACCTTTCCCCTTATGAACCTGTCGGCAGCTTTCGGAGCGGCCGTTGGCATAGGAGCCTCGACCTGTATTAGTGTCAAACTGGGACAGAAGGACTACGAGACCGCTGAACATCTGCTGGGCAACACCGTCACGCTGAATCTCATCATCGGGTTCCTCTTCATGGTGGTGAGCCTGCTCTTCCTCGACCCCATCCTGCTGTTCTTCGGAGCCTCGGAGGTGACGCTGCCCTATGCCCGCGACTTCATGACCGTCATCCTGCTGGGCAATATGGTGACACACATGTATTTTGGCATGAATGCCGTCTTGAGGGCTGCGGGCAAGCCTCGGCAAGCGATGTATGCCACTTTGTTTACCGTGGGCTGCAACATCGTGCTCGTGGTGGCCTTTGTATGGTGGCTCCGGTGGGGCATTCAAGGAGCGGCCCTGGCTACCATCACCAGTCAGGTACTTGCCCTCTGCTGGCAGATGAGCCTCTTCCTCGACCAGCGCGAGCTCCTGCATCTGCGCAGGGGTATCTACCGCCTGAAGCGTGTACTGGTGCGCAACATCATAGCCATCGGCATCTCACCATTCCTCATGAATGCCACCGCCTGTGTGGTGGTCATCTTCATGAACAACCAGTTTGTGCGCTATGGAGGCGATATGGCGGTGGGAGCCTATTCGATAGCCAATTCGGTAGTGATGGTGCTCTTCATGTTCGTCATGGGCATGAACCAAGGCATGCAGCCCATTGTGGGCTATAATTACGGAGCCAAGCGCTACGACAGGATGCTGCGCTGCCTGTGGCTTACCATCGGGGTGGCAACAACCATTCTGCTCAGCGGATGGACGGTGTCCATGCTGTTTCCGCGCCAGATAGCCCGCGTGTTTACCACCGACCCCACACTCATCGAGATGTCTGCAAGAGGCATCAAGCTCAATATGCTAGTGTTCTTCGTGGTTGGTTCGCAGGCTGTCATCACCAATTTCTTCCAGTGCATAGGCAAGGTAAAGGTTAGTATCTTCCTGTCCCTCTCCCGACAGCTCATCCTGCTTATCCCCATGGCCTATCTCATGCCGCTGTGGTGGGGTCTCGACGGGGTTTGGCTGTCTATGGCAGCCAGCGACTTCGGGTCGTTTGCTATGACCATACCCCTGCTGTGGGTCTTTGTCTCACGCCTGAAAGCTTCTCAAAAATCTTCTATCCTATGATTCGGCGTTTCCTCTTCATACTCCTTGCGGGCTTCACCGCTGCCGCAGCCTGGGCCGATACCACGTATGTGCACCGACTGGAGGCCGATGTAGTGCCAAGCGGGGTCATACAGAACAACAACTACCTGCGTGGCGACAACCCCCAGGGTGAGAAGATCAACACCTCTACTACTCTGCGCTTGAAGTATGCAATACAGCAGGCAGGCAACCCGTCGGCCATTGGAGCCTATGCAGGGTTTGGCGTAGGAACTATCCTGACCAACAGTCAGCTCGGGACACCAGTGCTGGCCTACATCGTACAGGGTGCTCCTATTGTCAACTTCTCGCGCCGTGTGTCGCTCAACTACGAGCTGAACCTGGGTATCGCTGCCGGGTGGAAGGCTTACGAGGCCGTCATCAACGAGTCCAACCATGTGGTGGGGTCGCGCGTCATGTCGTACATCGGGGCTGATGTGTTCCTGCGCTTTCTCTTAGGACGACATTGGGACCTGAACGTAGGCTATGGCTTTGCACACTCGTCGAATGCCAACCTGCGCATGCCCAACGAGGGTTTCAATACGATGGGCGGACGTGTGTCGATGGCATACTATTTCAATCGCCGCGATGATATCTCGCGAGCCTCGCTGTTCACGGCAGAGCCTGTTGCCAAGGGCCGTCACTGGGTGTGGGACATCGTGGCCTTCGGAGGATGGAAAAAACGGAGTCTGGCCAACCCAGAGACCTATCAGGTAGCGGGACTGAGCGTCAGCCCTACCTACCGGCTGAACAGCGCGTTTGCCATCGGACCCTCGCTCGACGGGGTCTACGACAATAGTGTCAGCCCCACCATGTCGCTGGGCCTACAGGCTCGCGCAGAGCTCACCATGCCCGTGTTCAGGGCCAGCGCAGGAGCCGGGCGCTATCTGGTGGGAGGACTGCAATGCTTCTACGAGACGCTGGCTATGAAGATTGACGTCACGAGGCATCTCTTCCTGAACATCGGCTATACGCTCTACAACTATAACTATACCAACAACCTGATGCTGGGCATCGGTGTAAGAATAGGGTCATGAAGAAAATAGGAATCATCAGCGACACCCACGCTTATTGGGATGACAAGTATCTGCACTACTTCGAACCGTGCGACGAGATATGGCATGCGGGCGATATTGGCTCGCTGGAGGTGGCTGAGCGGCTGGCGGCATTCCGCCCGCTGCGCGCAGTCTGCGGCAACTGCGATGGGGGAGACCTGCGACTGATGTACCCGGAGGTGCTGCGCTGGCGATGCGAGGATGTCGACGTGCTCATGAAGCACATCGGAGGCTATCCCGGCAACTACGACTACAGCATCCGCTCGCAGATCTATGCACGACCGCCACAGCTCTTCATTGCCGGACACTCACACATCCTGAAGGTGAAGTACGACAAGACGCTCAACTTGTTGCACATCAACCCCGGTGCTGCCGGATTGCAGGGCTGGCACAAGGAGCGTACGCTGATAAGACTGACTGTTGAGGGCAATAAATTCACTGATTGTGAAGTTATTACATTAGGGAATAGTTGAAAAAAATAAAAGATATGAAACGAACAATTGTCATTACTGGTGGCGCAGGCTTCATAGGAAGCCATGTGGTGCGCCTGTTTGTGAACAAGTATCCAGACTACCACATCATCAATCTGGACAAGCTGACCTATGCGGGCAACTTGGCCAATCTGAAGGACATTGAGCAGAAACCCAACTACGAGTTTGTGAAGATGGACATCTGCGACTTCGATGCTTTCTACACGCTGATGCAGGAAAAGAAGGTGGACGGCATCATCCATCTGGCTGCCGAGAGCCATGTAGACAGGAGCATCAAGGACCCGTTTACCTTTGCCCAGACCAACGTGATGGGTACTCTTTCGCTGTTGCAGGCTGCCAAGCTCTACTGGGAAAGCCTGCCTGAGCGGTATGAGGGCAAACGCTTCTATCATATTTCTACCGACGAGGTGTACGGAGCCCTCGAACTGTCCCATCCCGACGGAATCGAGCCTCCGTTCACTACGACAGCTTCTTCTGCCGAGCATCATCTGGCCTACGGTGACAAGTTCTTCCTGGAGACGACAAAGTATAATCCCCATTCGCCCTACAGCGCCTCGAAGGCTTCGAGCGACCACTTCGTCCGTGCGTTCCACGACACCTACGGTATGCCCGTTGTCGTGACTAACTGCTCGAACAACTACGGGCCTTATCAGTTTCCTGAGAAGCTGATACCTCTTTTTATTAACAACATCCGCCACCGCAAGCCGCTGCCCGTCTATGGCAAGGGCGAGAACGTGCGCGACTGGCTCTTCGTTGAAGATCATGCCCGCGCCATCGACCTCATCTTCCATGAGGGCAAGGTGGCTGACACTTATAATATAGGTGGCTTCAACGAATGGAAGAACATCGACATCATCCGTGTGCTGATCAATACGGTCGACCGTCTCCTTGGTCGCAAGGAGGGCGAGGATATGGACCTCATCACCTATGTCACCGACCGTGCTGGCCACGATCTGCGCTATGCCATCGATTCCACGAAGCTGCAGCGCGAGCTGGGCTGGGAACCGTCACTACAGTTCGAGGAAGGCATAGAGCGTACCGTACGCTGGTATCTCGACAACCAGGAGTGGCTCGACAATGTCACCAGCGGCGACTATCAGAAGTATTATGACAATATGTATGCAAACCGATAGACTATGAAGAAGATTTTGCTTTTAGGCTCAGGAGAACTGGGTAAGGAGTTTGTGATTGCCGCCATGCGTGCCGGCCAGTATGTGATTGCCTGCGACCGCTACGATAATGCGCCGGCCATGCAGGTGGCTGATGAGCGCGAAGTGTTTTCCATGCTCGACGGCGATGCCTTGGAGGCTGTGGTGCGCAAGCATCAGCCCGACATCATCGTGCCAGAGATTGAGGCTATCCGTACCGAGCGCCTCTTCAAGTTCGAAGAAGAAGGCATTCAGGTGGTGCCGTCGGCCCGTGCCGTCAACTACACTATGAACCGTCGCGCTATTCGTGATTTGGCCTCGAAGGAGTTAGGACTGCGCACGGCTAAGTATTTCTATGCCAAGACGTTCGACGAATTCAAAAAGGCTGCCGACGAGATTGGCTTCCCCTGTGTGGTGAAGCCCCTCATGTCGTCCAGCGGTCACGGACAGAGCTACGTCCACAACGACGAGGAACTGGCTGAGGCTTTCCGCGAGGCCATGGAAGAAGGCCGTGGCGACGTGAAGGAAGTTATCATCGAGGAGTTCATCGACTTCGATTCTGAGTTCACGCTGCTCACCGTCACCCAGCAGCACGGCTGGCCTACGCTGTTCTGCCCCCCGATAGGTCATGTGCAGAAGGGTGGCGACTACCGTGAGTCATGGCAGCCCTACAAGATTTCCGACGAGGCCCTGAAGCAGGCACAGCACATGGCCGACCAGGTGACGAAGGCCCTGACGGGTGCCGGCATCTGGGGTGTCGAGTTCTTCCTGACCAAGCAGGGAGAGGTTATCTTCTCCGAACTCTCACCCCGTCCGCACGATACGGGTATGGTGACGCTGGGACACACCACCAACCTCTCAGAGTTCGAGCTACATTTCCGTGCCGTCATGGGACTGCCTATCCCTGCCATCCATCTGGAGCATGCCGGAGCATCAGCGGTCATCCTGTCGCCTGTTGAGGCCAACACGCCTGTCGACCGCTCGCTGCTGCCCTACAACCTCGACGAGGCCCTGAAGGAAGACCGCACCCGCATCCGCATCTTTGGCAAACCCGAAGCCCACAAGGGTCGCCGCATGGGTGTCGTGCTGTGCTATGGCGAGGTAGGCGACGATGTCAATGCGCTGCGCGACAAAGCCAAGCGCCTGGCCAAGACGGTCCTCGGCACTGAACCTTATATGAAGAAATGATAGGACGAATCATAGATCTGCCCAGAATCACTGACCCTCGCGGCAACCTGACTTTTGCCGAGGGGGCCAGCATGGTTCCGTTTGACATCAGGCGGGCCTACTGGGTCTATGATGTTCCTGGTGGAATGGGGCGCGGCGGGCATGCCCATAAGCGCCTGCGCCAGTTGCTGATTGCAGTCAGCGGGTCGTTCCATGTGACGCTCGACAACGGTCGCGAGCGAGAGACCATCCTGCTGAATCACCCTTGGCAGGGATTGCTCATTGAAACGAATATATGGCGAACGCTGGACGATTTCTCCAGCGGGGCAGTCTGTTTGGTGCTGGCCTCAGAGCATTATGATGAGGCCGATTATATCTATGAATATGATGATTTTCTAAGATACGTAGGATGTTCGAAATAATAAGATATACTCCAGATAGGGCTGAGGAGTGGAACCAGTTTGTGGTGCAGTCGAAGAATGGTACATTCCTCTTCCATCGCAGCTACATGGATTACCATAGCGACCGCTTCGAGGACCATTCGCTACTGTTTTACCGTGACAATCAGCTCTATGCACTCCTTCCGGCCAATGAGCGGGGACAGGTGTTTTACTCTCATCAGGGACTCACCTATGGTGGGCTGGTGATGGGATGTGAAGCTACCACAGCCCATGTGATAGAGCTTTTTACCCTATGGCGGCACTATCTGTCGGAGCGCGGGTTCCATCGGGTTGTCTATAAGGCCATTCCCTGGATATATCATCAGTTGCCTGCTGAGGAGTCTCTCTATGCTATATGGCGTGTCTTCGATGCGCGGCTTGTTGAGCGCGATGTCTCGTCAACCATCGTGTTGGCTCGTCTGCTGAAATGGAAAAAAGACCGTCGGCATGGGTTGAAAGTGGCCCAAAGCCATGAGGTGAAGACAGGTATTGGTACTGATTATGCCAGCTTCTGGCAGATACTCTCAGATAATCTGCAAACGCGACATGGAGTCAGACCTGTCCATTCCTTGGACGAGATACTGCTGCTTCATCAGCGCTTCCCTGAGCATATCGTGCTCTTCGAGGCCCGAAAGGAAGGTCGTCTGCTGGGAGGCTGCGTAGTCTACTTAACGCCGCAGGTCGTTCATACCCAGTATATTGCAGCTACTCCAGAGGGTAAACGGTTGGGCGTGGTAAATGCTATAGTGGATGAGATTCTGCGTACCTATCCTCACACGCTGTATCTCGATTTTGGCAAGTCTACAGAGACGCATAGTGATGTGCTGAACGAGTCGCTCATCTACCAGAAGGAGGGCTTCGGAGGACGAGCCGTCTGCTACGATACGTACGAGTGGACATTGTAAGAATACTCTCTTTTGACGAGATTACGGCTCGTCCTTAACGAGATTGCGGCTCCGTTTTTTGTCCATATCAGAAATTATTTCTTGACTTCGGCGGTTTTAACACTTTCGATGGGTTAACCCGCTTGCTTCCC
>CAMNPM010000051.1 GCA_946548065.1 uncultured Prevotella sp.
CTGCAGGGATGCTCTTGCCATCGCTGCAAGCGCTGAGCGACATTCCGCCGGAGAGTGCTATCGTGGCGGCTACAGCCATCTTCAGCGTGAAGCGGAGGCGAGAGAAGTGGTGGAAGGCAAAGATCATGAGTGCCTCCACGAGATAGGCGATGAGATAGCTGTACCACAACAACTCCGGCGCCCACCTGGAGACAGCCCACATGACGGGAATGACCGTCAGCGAGAGGGCGAAGGATATGAACAAGGCCATGCGGTGATGTCCGTAGAGCTTATAGACAATCATGAGTGCATAGATGTAGCAGAAGGGAATGAAGCTCAGGGCGAAGATGCGCAGGGCTCGGCTTCCCTCTGCTATCGTGCTTTCGTCGGATGCCCCGAAGAACTTCGTTATCGCTTCGGGCACAATCCACACAAACACACAGGTGAGCACCATGGCTATGGTGATGAACCAGAAGGACTTGTGCAATACCATGCGAAAGGTCTCGTTGTCTCCCTTGCCCACCTGGATGGCCCCCAGCGACTGGATGGTGCGGCACACGCCGGCCAGGAAGAGATTGTAGATCTGCAGCAGATTCATGCAGACGGCAAAGGCAAAGATGCCGACGCGCCCCACTGACGACAGCACAATGGTATTGGCACTATAGAGCAGCAGCGTCAGGCAGATGGAGGCAACGGCCAGGGGAGCCCCCTGGGAGATGATGCCGCCCAGGGCGGGATGGTCGTGCTGCCATGTCATTCGCAGGTGATTGCCATCAAAGAAATAGTGGCGGCACATGATGGCAATGCCGACAAGATGGCCCATGACGGTAGCGGTCGAGGACGATGCGATGCCCCAGCCGAACACCTGGATGAACACCACGTCGAGACAGAGGTTGACGGCGTTGTCGACCATGATGGCGAGGCTCACCAGGCGCGGACTGCCATCGACACCCACCATCGTGCCCATGGCCCACACCATCATATAGGCAGGTGCGCCGAGAAGCATGGGCTGGAGGTAGTCGAGCGTAGGCTGGAGCAGCAACTCATTGCTGCACAGCCATCCGGCAACGGTGCCGGGGACTGTGAGTCCTGTGAGGGTAAGCAGCAGGCCCACCGCCAGGCACGATGCCATCGAGACGGTATAGATGTAGGCGGCGCGGGCCATGTCTTTCTTTCCCAGCTGCATGCCTACCAGCATACCCGCTCCTGTGGAGAGCAGCATGCTCAGGGTGTACATAAACTGGATGACTGTCCGCGAGATGTTGATGGCACTCACTGCGTCCTCGCCTATCAGGTTGCCCACGATGATACCGTCGATGACGGCTCCTAAACAGCCGGAGAGGGCAATGAGTATTGACGACCATAGGAATCGCCAATACTCTTTGTTGAATGAAACTCTGTCTTCCTGATTCATCATTCTGCTATATTATTCGAAGAATCCGAAACCACCGATAGCCGTGAGCATACGCTCCACATAGTCCCACGAGGTAGGACTCCAGCTGAAGCCCAGGCGATAGAGCACCTGCGTGGTGTAGTCGTTGTCGCGAGCGACGTCGGTGGTCTTCTGTCCGTGAGCCATATCCTTGTAGGCCAGCAGTGCGGCCATTTGCTTGGCTTTCTGCGGATCCTGACCAGCCTCGTCCATGGCCTGCTGGAACTCCTCCTGCTCCACGAAGCGTATGCCGCCCGTCACCGACGACAGCCCTGAGAGCACGTCGCCCAGGAACTGTCCGTGGATGTTGTAGGGATGGAATACGGTACACTCCTTCGGCGTGGTGGCCAGCAGCACAATGGCGTGAGCCACCTCGTTGATGGGCGAGAACTCTACGCGCATGTTGCGCATACCATGCGGACAGCAGCCCAGCATGTTGTAGATGCGTATGCGCCCCATGAACGAGTTGGTAGAGAAGTTAGCCTGGAACTCACCGTCGGTAGAGCGGGCAGCGAGATTACCCACGCGCATGATCTTCGCACTCAGCCCGTGCAGGGCTACGGCATCGAGGATGAGCCGCTCGGCCATGAACTTCGAGTAGATGTATTGGTTGCCGAGATACTGACCCATGTAGAGACGCTGCTCGGTGAAGGTCTCCTTAGAAGCCTCCCCAAGGGAGGCCTCCACCCACAGTCCTCGGGTGCTGGCGGTAGAGATATGCACCAGTTTGGCACCTGTCTTGATACAGAAGTCCACGCAGCGCTGGGCTCCGCCGATGTTTACGTCCTCAATCTCCGTGCCCTCGCTGAAGTGCTTCACGACGGCAGCACAGTTGAAGACGGTGGAGATATTTGTGGCGATGGTATCGCCACACACCTGGCACAGGTCTTCGGTGACGTCGCCAAGCACCACGTGAAGCCTGCTGCCGAAGAGCGCCTTGTAGGAGTCGGAAAAATAATAATAGAGCAGGGTGCGCAGGCGGCTCTCGGCCTTCTCGACCGTCTTGCCACGCACCAGACAGTAGATGTTCTCGGCATCGCAGCTGATGAGCTCATGAAGGATGTGAATACCCAGATAGCCTGTGGCACCGGTTATGAGCACATTGCCCAGCTGCTGGCGCTCGCCGCTACGGAAGAACCCGAGGTTGTTACGCTGCAACAGGTTGTTGATGGCAGTGTAGTCGAAATTGGCAATGGGATCGCTGGCGTCGGCATTGTCGTCGGTCGACTCGCCAGTGACAAGACGGGCCAGCTTGCGCGGCGTCGGGTTGGCAAAGACCTCACCATACGACACGTGGAGTCCGGCTTTGTCGGCCTCGATGATGACGCGGGTGACCACGAGTGACGTGCCTCCCAGTTCAAAGAAGTTATCGGTAGCGCCCACACGGTCCATCTGCAGAATGCCGGCAAAGATGTCGCAGAAGCTACGCTCGGTATCGTTGGCTGGTGCCTCGTATGCGCCGCTGACGGCTAACTGGGGCTCCGGCAGTGCCTTCAAGTCGGTCTTTCCATTGGGTGTCATCGGCATTTCCGCGAGCTGCAGGTAGGCCGTGGGCACCATATATTGCGTCAGGCTCTTGCTGATTTCCGCCTTCATCTTGGTAATATCGATGGGGCGGTCGGCGGTAAAGTAGGCGCAGAGGTGCTCCTTGCCGCCTATCTGCCGTATCATGATGACCACATTCTTCACACCTTCCACACGGGCAATCACATTCTCCACCTCTCCCAGTTCGATGCGCAGTCCGCGCAGCTTGATCTGGTGGTCCTTACGTCCCAGAATGAACACGTCGCCATCGGGAGCCCACTTGGCATAGTCACCAGACTTATAGATACGTGTGCCGTGATAGTCGATGAAACGTTCGCGCGTCATCTCGTCGAGGTTGTTATAGCCACGAGCCACACCACGCCCGCCAATATAGAGTTCACCTACGACACCAACTGGTAATTCATTGCCGTCGCTGTCGACAACGAACTCCCTGACGTTGAGCTGCGGACGACCTACGGTGACGCGCTCGGCATGAGTCAGCTCCTGAATGTTCGACGACACGGTAGTCTCTGTCGGTCCATAGGTGTTCAGAATACGCGAGGGTGTGAGCTTCTGCATCTGATGGAGCAGGCTCTCGGGCAACTTTTCGCCTCCGAAGCGGATGATTGGTACGTTGCGGATAGCCTCCACAAATTCGTCGCTATAAATCCATGTCTGCCATTGTGAGGGCG
This sequence comes from uncultured Prevotella sp., assembly GCA_946548065.1. Lineage (GTDB taxonomy): Bacteria > Bacteroidota > Bacteroidia > Bacteroidales > Bacteroidaceae > Prevotella. The sequence goes on from CAMNPM010000051.1 coordinate 3,628, forward strand.
TTGCCGACACATAGCCTATATGGTGCTCGTTGATGAGCGAAGCCATATCCAGCGGATTCTTGGTCTGTTCCTCGTTGGCAAGCACCAGCGTAAGTCCGTTGAACAGCGAGATGGCAATCTCGTGCAGCGAGGCATCGAAAGATATCGTGGTAACAGCCAAGATGCTCTCGGCAGCGTTGGCCACGGCGTATGCCTCCACGTTGGCGGGAAGAGGCGTAGAGTAGTTGCACATCCCTTCGTGTCGCAGCATGACACCCTTCGGACGGCCTGTAGAGCCACTTGTATAGATCAGGTATGCCAAGTCGTCGGGGGTCAGTCGGGTCTGAGGCAGTGTCGTATCCTCCTCTTTGAGCAGCTCCTCGGCCACGTCGGGTGTGATAATCAGTTTTGCACCACTGTCCTCCAGAATCAGTTTCACGCGGTCTGCAGGATATTCTGGGTCGCAGGGGATGTAGGCAGCCCCTGCTTTCTGAATACCAATCATAGAGAGTATAAGGCGGCTGGTTCGAGGCAGCAGCATGGCCACACGGTCACCCTCGCGCACTCCGCGCTGTCGCAGTGCATTGGCGATACGGTTGGTGGCATGGTCAAACTCGCGATATGTGAATCGTGCATCGCAGGCTATGAGAGCCATGCGGTCGGGCTGTTCCTGGGCGTGATGAACAATGCTTTCGAAGAAGAGTTTGAAAGGAGCCTCGCCCGTATCTGTCACACGTATCTTTTCTAACTGTTTCTCCTGGCTCTGGCTGACAATAGACAACTGCCTGACCTTGCCATCGGGACAAGCCATGATATGCTCCACTGTAGCAGCGATACTCTCAGCCAATCCCTGCGCCGTGGCCTCAGCATACAGGGCATCGTCATACTGCACCAATATGCCCCGCGACTCTATCTTTATATTGATCTTAAACTTGGGCACATTCAGTTCGAGCAGTTCCTGACCTATAGCTCTGCCGCCTACGCTATATTCCGACAGCACCCCCACCTGATAGGCGTATGAGATAGCGGGATGCAGTCCGTAGTCGGCAGCAATACGCGCAAAGGGATAGTCCTCATGGCGTAATGTCTCGTCGAAGGTGTCGCTCACCTGATGGAGGTATTCACTTACCGTCACATCGTCAATCTTCAGTCCGAGGGCGAGGGTATTGACAAACATGCCCACCGTGTCGGCGATCTTCAGGTTCGAGCGGCCGTTGCTGATAGTGCTGATATACACTTCGCGGTTGTTAGTATAGCGCGAGATGACATAACTGGCGGCGGCGAGATACAGATGGGCTGGTGTGATGTCGTGCTCGCGGCAGAAAGCAGTGACGGCTGCGTTGTCGTCGTTGCTGACCGGGCAGAGTGCCTCACCGATAAATCCTTGCTGGTCGCTCTTGGGTAGGTCGGCAGGAATTTCGCTGGCACCCTCGCAGGTTTGCAGCTTCTCTGCGAAGAACTGCTGGGCGGACCTGAACGTGTCGTTGTCTTCAGCTTTCTGCTGGTCGTTGACGAAGTCGAGATAGGTGTAGGACTCTTTCCCGACGGACGTACCATCGAGCACCTGGCAGACCTGACGAATGAAGAGGTCGGCAGAACCGCCGTCGAACACCAGGTGGTGGACATCCATCAGCAGGTGGACGTCGCTCTCGGTCTTCACCACCTTGAAGCGGTAGAGTGGCGGCTTCTGCAGGTTGAAGGGCTGTACGAACTCGTTTTTATAGTCCGCCAACTGTTCTGCATCCATCGTGCTGACGGGAATCTCCACTGCGACGCTGTCGGCTATTGTCTGAATAATTTTATCGCCCTCGGTTGTGAAGTGGACATGCAGTTCGGGATGACTCTCCACTACCTGCTTCACCGCATCGGCCAATCTATCGGCGTCAGTCCCTGTAGGGAAGGTAAGCATGTAGGGGATGTTGTAGATGGTAGACGTGGGATTCTTCAGGCACTCATAATAGACACCCGTTTGGGCGTAGCTCAACGGAACGCTCTTTGAAAGCTCATGGTTGCCATCTGGCTGTCCGTCCTTGACCATTGAACCAGAGCCCTTAGCCATAAGTCCTTTCAGTATCTCGTTCTCAATGCTCTGCAGCGTGCCGCTCTTGACCAATGACTTGGAATCGAGGCTCACGCCGAAGCGCTTGTTCACCTGTACGGCGAGTTTGATGGCCGTGATAGAGGTAAGGCCCACATAGCCGAGCACGGTGGTGATGCCGAAGTCACTGTTGTTCACGATGACGGCCACCATGTCTTTCAGTTCCTGCTCCAGCACGTTCAGGGGTGCTTGCTCTGACGCTTGCTGTGATACTGCAACAGACGGGACCGGTTCCGGCAGGGCGCGCTTGTTTACCTTCTGGTTCTGGTTCAGGGGGATGCGCTCTATCTGCATCGTCACGGCAGGCACCATATAGGGAGGCTTCTGGTCGAGGATGAAGTTATTCAGCGCCTCGATGTCTATCTGCTCGTCGCTGACGATATAGGCAGCAATAAACTTGCCGTTGCCTCCCTTATCGTCGAAAACCTGCACGGTAGCATCCTTGATGCCCGGGAACTCGCGGATAACGCCTTCCACCTCTTTCAGTTCGATACGGAAACCGCGAATCTTTACCTGTCCGTCTCTGCGTCCCACAAACTCGATGTTACCATCGGGCAGGTAGCGTACGATGTCGCCGGTGCGATAGATGCGGGCGTATTTCTTGTCGTCGGTAAAGGGATTGGGGATATACACCTCAGCCGTTTTCTCAGGGCGGTTCAGGTAGCCACGGCTCACCTGAGGACCACTGATCCAAAGTTCTCCGGCGGCTCCTATAGGTAGCCGCCGACCTTGCGGATCGACGATGTAGAGGCGTGTGTTGTCGAGCGGTTTTCCGATGGGGATATTCTTCTTTTTCTCAAGTACAGGATAGACGGTCTCATAGATGGTACACTCAGTGGGGCCATAGAGGTTATGCAGGATGTACCCCTTCGGAGGAGTGAGCGAAGCCAGTTTCTCGCCACCAGTGCAGAAATGCTTCAGCGAGTGGTTCTCGATAGTGGTGGCAAACTGATAGGCCACCTGTGTGGTCATGAAGGCGTTGGTGATGCCTTCACGCTCAAAATAGTCGTTGAGGGCTATCAGGTCGAGGCGCATCTCTTCGGGGATGATATACACCGCGGCACCACGGGTCAGGGCAGGATACATGTCCATCATACAGGCATCGAAGCCATACGAGGCATACGCTGTCACCTTGTCGGTAGGCTGCAGGTCGTAGTAGCGGTGATAGTAATGGATGAAGGCCACCATATTGCTGTGAATCAGTTGACAGCCCTTAGGCACACCCGTAGAGCCTGAGGTGTAAAGCAGGATATATAGGCTGTCGGGCTTGGGGCCTTCGGGCAGTTGGCTGACGGCGGGCAACGCCATCAATTCTTTCGTCAGCAGGACGTCGCCCTGATATTCGTCCACGACGGGGCGCAGTTCCTCGTCGGCTATCAGCAGGCGGGCATTGGCATCCTTCATCATGAAGTTCAAGCGCTCCTTCGGATAGGTGGGGTCGAGCGGCTGATAAGCGCATCCGGCTTTCATCACGCCTAATGAGGCAATGGCCATCCACTCGCAGCGGGGAATAAGTACTGAGACGACATCCTCCAGCCTCAGTCCTTTTGAGGCGATGCAGCCTGCGATGCGGTCGCTGAGTTCGTCCACCTCTTTATAAGAATAGCGCTTGTCCTTGTAAACGACGGCGATGTTGTCGGGGGTTTCCTTGGCCTGACGGCGGAACAGCGAGACGATGGTCTGAGTGTCATCGTACGGCACATCGGTCTGGTTGAACGTGTCGAGCAGTTCCACTTGTGATGCGTTGGCAATATGGATGTTCGCAAGCCGGGTTTCAGCAAGGAAACCTTCCACCACATTTTCGTAGCATTCCAGGAACTGGTTGACCAGCTGCTCTGAATAGAGATTGGTCTTGTACTCTGCCTTCACGAAGTAATGACCGTCCTGAATCAGTGCCTTCAAGTAGATGGGTACTCCCAAGGTGGTGTTGCACAGTTGTTCCGATTTCACCGGCTTGCCGCCGACCTCTACATTGTCGAGCACGAAGCCGTGCCAGCCAAAGTAGGTGCCCATCTGCAGGCCGAGGTCGTTCACCGCGTCGGTGAACGCATACAGTTCGTGCTGCCGACAACCCGTCATCTGCTCCTGTCCGGCCTTCAGGAAGTCGAGCACGGTCGTCTCGTCGGTGAATGTGGCATACACGGGCACTGTTTTGACAAGCATACCGACGGTATGTGCCGTGCGACGGTCGTTGCGACCATTGAAGACGGTGCTGAACAGCGCTGCGTGCTCGTTATTGTACTTAGCCAACAGGAAGCTATAGGCTGCTGTGAAGAAGGTGCTCTTGAAGATGCCGTGCTCACGGCAGAAAGCATCCACACGGGCACTGTCCACATTCATGCACCGCGACGCCAGCCCGTCCGCATCCTCGGTTCCGTCCAGGTCGGGCAACAGGGTGGAGAAGCAGTCGCCGCAGTCGAAATTCTGAGCGTACCACTGCTTGTCCTCCTCGAATCGGGCCGTCTGTCGCTGTTCTTCTTCTTCGAGGGCCATCTCGCCCATCATTATCACCTCTGGTGTCAGTTCCTTGCCTTCGTAGGCTGCTTCTATGTCGGCCAGGAGTACCTTCAGCGACGTGCCGTCACCAATGATATGGTGGATGTCCAGGAGCCAGTAGTAGTGCTCATCGTCGCGCAACATCCGCATACGGAAGAAATGGTCTTTATAGATGTCGAATGGCTGGATAAAGCCTTGTATGGCAGCCCTGATGTCTGAGATATGCTCTACTTCCAGCGTCATTTTCTCGCTGTCGTCAATGGTCTGTACGGGTTCGCCCTGTTCGTTCAGCTCGATGCGTGTGAAGAGCGTTGGATGGGCGGCAACTGCAGTTTCTATGGCTGCCTTGAGCCTGTTCTCGTCCAGGCTGCCGTCGAATGTATAGAGGTAGGGAATGTTATAATAGGCCTCGCCTGGATGTTGAGCGCACTCCACATAAAGGCCGTACTGGGATTTGCTTAAAGGGGCTGTTGTTGTCATAGTTGTTTTTTTTATTGTTACCATTTCTTTGTAAAAAGTCTGGGGGTGATGTTCACTGAGAGCCACGCCCAGCGCAGGCTACCGTCACCGCTGTCTTGCTTCAGGCGCTTCATGGTCTCGGTGCCGGTCATGTAGGAGAAGCCAGCAGACAACTGCACGTCCTTCATCAGCCTGTAGCTTGCCTCCAGGTCTATCTCGTGGCCGAGTGTTCGGTTGAGGTCCTCCAGCTTGATGCCTGTGGCAAGATAGTGATACGAGGCCTTGAGACTCAGGTTCTTCAGCGGACGGCAGGTGCCCCCGATGTAAGCATTCTGAAGACCAGGGGTGAAACCGTTGACGAAGGTGCTGAGGTAGAAGAAGTCCATGGCGCCGTAGAACTTATGGTGGGAGCCATAGACGGGGTTGAAGCCCTTGTTCACCTCATGGCGCGGCATGCCGAGGCCACCTTTCATCACTACGGCCACATAGTCGTCGCCACTCAGGAAGTCGTAGCCTGCCCTCACGCTCCAGCGGTTGTCGGGTGTCCACTCCGCCTTGAAGGCAGCCATCCAGGCGTCTAGTTTTGCCATATACTCGTCGTGGCCGGCCTGTCTGTAGTAGGTCCCCTCGAAGGTGAAATGATGCGGCGCATATTTCACGTAGCCGCCATAGACGAGTTGCCACTCGGTGTGTGGGGCGTTGTCAAACTCTCCGTCCTGTGTACCAGCCTGCATGCCGATGTTCATCAGGAGTACGGAGATGCCGAGCGGCACCCGTGGCACATCGTAGTGATACCACACTGTGTGCATGGTCTTGTATGGACAACTACCGTTAGTATAATATGAACCGGGCGAGGTAACGGCACGCATGTTCTGGTTGTAGGCCAGAATGGCATGCACCTGATGACGGCCGTATTTGCGGCCAACAGGGCTCTCATAACCTATGCGCAGGGCATCGTGGCTCCTGGCGGCCATCACCCAGTCGTCGGTACCCATGATACGCTCGTCGTCGTATCTCAGGCCCATGCGCCCGATTTGTGCAAACAGGCCGTTGCGGCTGGTCAACTTGCCCCAGGCCTCATAGACGCTGATGTTGGAAGCCCCCTCGTGACCCCACGTACCCGTATGTTGTACGGCAACCTTGGCCTCCAGCCAGGCGCGGCGGTAGTCCAGTGTGATGCGCTCGCGATCGAGGATGAAGGCCGACTTGTTTTCTGATGTCGGTTCATCGGCACTGCGGGTCATGCCGCCGTTGCGTATCTCTCCTCGGGAGAGCAACTGCAGGTCGGCCGTGAAGAGCGTGTCCTGCGCCCGGCAGCCCAGGGGCAGCAAGGCCATCAGTACCAGCAGGGATTTCATGAAATCTCGAATAGGTTGATAAATCCCGTCAGTTTGAAAACTGTCTTGATGTCATCGTTCATGCCGTTGATGACGACCCTGCTGCCACCGCTCTTTGCACCCTTGAGGATGCTGATGAGGATGCGCAGTCCGCTCGATGCGATATACTCCAGATTCGAGCAGTCTATCTCAACATCCTTGCCGTTGGTGGTGTAAAGGGGCTGCAGTGTCTTCTCCGCATCTGCAGCGGCGGCGGTGTCCATTTCTCCCTCAAGTGTCACGAGGAACCTGTCCTCCAGTTCTTTAATCGTTGCGTTCATAATTGTTTCTTATTTATTTTTCACTTATCACTTATCCTTTTCGTCAGGGTCAGAATGTTGCGACCCTCTACGCGCTCGTAGTTGATGAAGTCCATCAGTTCGCGCATCAGCAGTATGCCCAGTCCGCCCACGGGCCGTTCCTCAGCCGTGAGCGTGGTGTCGGCGCTGGCTGTCTCTGTGGGGTTGAAGGCTATGCCGCTGTCGCTGATAATGAACCGCAGGCGCTCGCCGTCGTAGGTGGCACGGACGTCAATGTCGCCTTGTATCCCTGCCGGGTAGGCATATTCCATCACGTTGACCACGGCTTCCTCCAGTGCCAGCCTGAGTTTCGGGGCCAGCGGCTTGCCGATGCCCAGGCGCGTCATGACGTCCTTGATGAATGTGCTGAGTCGCGACACCTCTTTCACATCGTTGTGGAGCGTGACTTGTTCGTCGAGTACCAGTGTATTCTCAGACGGTGTGTAACGGATAGCCAACAAGGTGAGGTCGTCGCTCTGCTCGGTGTCTCCTGCAAACTGTTCTACCTCGGCGATGACCGTGTCAACCAACTCCTTGGGACTCATGTCGGCACAGTGGGACATCAGCACTTCAACGCGCTCATAACCGAAGAACCCATGCTTAGCATCGCGGCCCTCTGTCAGCCCGTCGGTATAGAGGAAGAGCGTCGAGCCGGGCTGCATCGTGGTTTCCTGCATCTGATATTTGTAGTCATCGAACAGTCCGATGGGAATGTTGGCGACGGCTTTCAGCTGCTCAGCCGTTTGCCCATGAATGCAGAACGGCACATCATGGCCTGCATTGCAGTAGCGCAGGTGACCTGTCAGAAGGTCGAGCACGCCGATGAAGAGTGTCACAAAAATATTCTGGGGATTGTTGCGGCAGGCCGTCTCGTTCATGTATTCCATGATACGGGCAGGATTATCCTCACGCGAGGCGATATGGGTGAAGAGTGTCTGTGTGACGGACATGATGAGGGCTGCGGGCACACCCTTGCCACTGACGTCACCGATGCAGAAGAACAGCTTGCCGTTGCGCACAAACGCGTTGTAAAGGTCTCCGCCAACAGCCTTTGCCGGTATCAGGCGGCCTTCCACCTCAACATCGTTGGAGTCCTGTAATGATGGCTCAGCCTGTGGCAACAGTGCCTGCTGTATCCTGTTGGCAATGTGCAACTCGGTATTCATACGTTCCTGCTCCTGCGTTTTCTCCTCCAACTGACGGTTGGTAAGCACCATGATCTGTTCACCCCTGACGAAGCGCCACACCACGTAGAGCAGAATAGTAAAGGCTGCCAACATCAGCCCAAACAGCCAGAGACGCAGGCGCAACAGCGGCGCATAGACCTCGTCGTCGTAACACACCACGGCCAATAGCCAGTGAGGCTTACCCCGCATAGGGGCATAGAAGATGGTGCCCTCGCGCTCTCCGGAATCGAAACGTATCACCGTGCTCAGTCCGCTGTGGCTCTTGTGACGGGCTACGGTGCTGTCGTTGATGAGGTTATAGATATACTGCTGCGTGTCTTCCTTGACACGTGCAGTATCGGGGTGGATGATGATTTTTTCGGCCTCTGTGAGTACAAGGATAAACGACGAGGGATAGATGTGACGCTTTTCGATGGTGTCGGAGAGCCATATCAGGTTAACATCGATAGCGGCAATGCCTACTGACCGCCCCTGACGGTCGCGGACGGACAGAAGATAGCTCGTGACGCGGGCGCGAGCACCCTTTTTGTCATAGTAGGGTTCCACCCAAATACCGTCTTTGGCATTGAGGGCCTGCTGGTAGAAATAGTATTGTGTGTAGTCATGGGTGCTGCTGGCGATTTGCTCCGTCTCTACTTCGCCAGAGGGGGTGCGGCGGGCATAGACCTCAAAGAGCCGACCCTTTTGCGGATAATAATAGGGTACGAAGCCCACGCCGGCACTTTTCAAATTGGGATTGAGACGCACGAACCTTTCCATTGTGGTGAAGGCGGAATCCGGCTGGTCGAGGTGGGCCTCTATCTGCCACTTACAGTTGCGCAGCAGGTCCTCGGTACTGTTGAAGTAGCTCTTGATGAGAATGGCCTTCAGCGTCAGTTCGCTTTCTGCGCGCTTCTCCAACTCGTCTTCCATGTGATGGCGAGTGAGGAAGTACTGCACCCCGGAGATGCCTTCAAGTAGCACTGCTGCCAGGATGACGATGGATAGTCCTGTCA
>CAMNPM010000052.1 GCA_946548065.1 uncultured Prevotella sp.
CAAATGTTGTCTAATATCTAACGTCTATCGTCTAACGACTAACGACCAACGACCATTAGCCCTTGATCGCTGCTACACCCGGGAGCACCTTACCCTCGATAGCCTCGAGCAGGGCACCACCACCGGTAGAGATGTAGCTCACCTTATCAGCCAGACCGAACTTGTTGACACAAGCCACAGAGTCACCACCACCGATCAGTGAGAAAGCACCCTCGGCAGTAGCCTCGGCAATAGCCTCACCGATGGCACGGCTACCAGCAGTGAAATTGTCGCACTCGAACACACCGGCAGGACCGTTCCACAGAATGGTCTTGGCGCCCTTGATGGCATCCTTGAAGGCCTGCTGGCTCTCAGGACCAGCATCGACACCCTCGAAACCGGCGGGAACCTTGTTTGCGGGACAGGTGATGATTTCAGAGCCGGGCTTCACGGTCATGGTGTCGAAGTCGAGACCGTTGGTAGCGGTGCAGTCGGTACCTAAGACGAGCTCTACGCCGTTCTTCTTGGCCAGTTCCTCTACGCCCAGTGCAACATCCAGCTTGTCGAGCTCTACGATAGAGTCGCCAATCTCGCCGTTGTGAGCCTTTGCGAAGGTGTAGGTCATACCACCGCAGAGGATGAGCTTATCAACCTTACCGAGCAGGTTCTCGATGATACCAATCTTTGAAGATACCTTAGAACCACCCATGATGGCTACGAACGGGCGCTTGATGTTAGAGAGAACATTGTCAACAGCCTGAACCTCCTTCTCCATCAGCAGACCGAGCATCTTGTTGTCAGCATCGAAATAGTCGGCGATAACAGCTGTAGAAGCATGCTTGCGGTGAGCAGTACCGAAGGCATCCATCACGTAGCAGTCAGCATAGCTGGCCAAAGTCTTGGCAAACTCCTTCTGGCTCTGCTTCATGGCCTTCTTGGCCTCGTCGTATTCGGGAGTACCCTTCTCCACACCTACGGGCTTGCCTTCCTCCTCAGGATAGAAGCGCAGGTTCTCCAGCAGCAGGGCCTCGCCCATCTTCAGGGCTTTGGCAGCCTCCTGAGCCTTGGCGCAGTCGGGAGCAAATGCTACAGGAACACCCAGGGCCTTCTCCACAGCCTCGCGGATCTGACCCAGGCTCTTCTTCATGTCTACCTTACCTTTGGGCTTGCCCATGTGCGACATGATGATGACAGCACCACCGTCTGCCAGAATCTTCTTCAGTGTGGGCAGCGCACCGCGGATGCGGGTGTCGTCGGTGATTTTACCATTCTCGTCCAGGGGTACGTTGAAGTCTACACGTACGATTGCCTTCTTACCGGCAAAGTTCATCTCATTGATTGTCATAATGCAATTTACAATTTTAGCGATTTACAATTTAGTATTTGATTCAAACTATGCGCAAAGGTACGAAAAAAGGTTGAACATTGAGCACAGAACAATAAACATTTAATACTTTTTGGCTAACCATTAATATTAATGTAAGGTAGAGTTTGCAAAACCTCATTGTTGGTCGGCATGTATGTTACGGTAGGCGCGGCGCACGTGTTTTCTGTCTTTTTGCATGCAAAGTTAATAAAAGAAGCCGGAAAAAAGCGATTTTGCGCAAAAATGCCTGCCGCTGTGCAAAAATGCCTGCCGTAAAATTTGGTACTTTCAGTTCCCTTTTGTAATTTTGCAGAACTTAATAACTATAAACTACGCGCAGTATGTCAACAATGCTACTGATACTCCAACTGCTCATTGTGCTCTCGTTGATACTCATCGGAGCCAGAAAAGGGGGCATCGCCCTGGGCATCTACGGTATGGTAGGTGTCTTCATTCTCGTGTTCGTCTTCGGTCTGGAACCCGGCACCATCCCCGTCGATGTAATGCTTATCATCGTGAGCGTCATCACCGCCTCGGCAACGCTGCAGGCAGCAGGCGGGCTGGACTACATGGTGAACGTGGCGGTGCGCTTCCTGAAGAGGCATCCCAATCGCATCACCTTCCTCGGCCCTATGGTTACTTGGTTCTTCTGCATCGTGGCTGGTACGGCACACACCAGCTATGCGCTGTTGCCCATCATCTCCGAGATAGCCCGCAGGGAGAAGGTGCGCCCGGAGCGGCCGCTCAGCGTGGCCACCATATCGGCATCGATGGGCTGCACGGGATCGCCCGTGTCGGCAGCCACAGCGGCCATCCTGTCGCAAGATATATTAGGCAGCAGGGGCTTCGGCTTGCAGGACGTGATGATGGTCACCATACCCGCCTCGATCATCGCCATTCTGGTAGCCTCGCTGGTTCAGAACTACGTGGGCAAGCCCTTGGAGAAAGATCCTGAGTATCTGCGAAGGCTCAGCGAAGGCCTGTTGGATGAGACAGAGACGGCAGAAGAGACAAAGACCGACCTCCCGCATGCCCGCCGGGCTGTACTGGCCTTCCTGTTTGGCGTGTTGTTGGTGGTGCTGTTTGCCCTCTTCCCCGCTTTGCGACCAACCTTCGATGGCGAGTCGCTCAACATGACGACTACCATCGAGATGGTGATGATGAGCACCGCGGCCCTGATACTGCTGGTGGGCAAGGCCGACGTGGGCGTGGCCGCCAAGAGCAACGTGTTCGCCTCTGGCATGAACGCAATGGTAGCCATCTTTGGAGTAGCCTGGATGGGCAGCACGTTCTTTCTTGGTCATCATGATGCCATTCTCGGCAGTGTGGAGGGGATGTTCGCCACTTATCCGCTGCTCTTCGCCATACCGCTCTTCGTGTTCAGCATCATGCTGTTCTCGCAGGCTGCCACCGCCCGGACGCTATATCCCGTGGGACTGGCTCTGGGCGTGTCGCCGCTGATGCTGCTGGTGCTGTTTCCGGCGGTGAACGGCTATTTCTTCCTGCCCAACTATCCCACCGAGGTGGCTGCCATCGGCTTCGACCGCACCGGCACCACCCGCATTGGCCGCTATGTGGTCAACCACTCGTTCCAGCTGGCAGGCTTCATCACCACCTTTGTCAGCATCGCCGTGGGCTACCTCATCGTGCTCCTCCTCTATTAATATTTAATGTATAAGGCTCTATATATGCTTCGCTATATTGGCATCTTTATCAGCTTATTGCTGTCGACGGTCATGGCGTACCCAGCAGACGGCCTGCCCGTCATCGAGATGCGGGCAGACAGGACGGTGATTTATCCGGAGCGGATGGAGCTGGAGGGGGAGGAAACGCTGATGGACATACTACAGATGATGCCCACGCTGATGATAGCGGGTTACGAGGATGTCATCACCAACTATAACCTACGCATCGGCAACTGCCCGATAAACGCTGATACAAGGCTGATTCTCAGTCAGATGAAAGCCAAGGACATAGCCCGAATACAGGTTTGTGACAACACGGGTGTATCGAAGGGAACCATCGGCATGAACCGTGTGCTGGACATCTACCTGAAGATGCCCGAAGCATGGCAGGGCTTCGTGGAAGGACAAGGGGCCGCTGGGAAGCGGTTTGAAGGTATTGCCACCGCCAATGCGCTGTACGGCAGCAAGCACACCGACCTCTATGCCAATCTGTCCTATCGCCACCGCGATGTGGACGAGCAGTATCTGACGCTTCACATGACCAACCGCTTTGACCATCGCAACAGGCTGCTGACCTTCTTCACCCAACAATACCTTGACCGTCCTTACGGTAAGTCGCGCAAGGTCATGGGCAGGGCCAGATTTTTCCATACCTTCAACGACCTGGGCACTGAGCTGCTCTTGGTGGGTGGCTACCAATATACCAGCGACCCTCTCCTTTCCTACAAACTGCCCATGTATATCGCTGAGCTGAACACGCCATTGCTGTCCAAGCGGCTTAGCATGATGCTGGGCTTTGAGGCCGACTATCTCATGACCGGCCAGAAAGATACGGACAGAAGCTGGGATGCCTTCAACCATGATGTCTATCTGCAACTCACCTATTCTTTGCCGCAGTGGAAGTTTACTGTAGGCAATCGCGTGATGTTCTATAACTACAAGCTGACGGATGGCGGCAATAGCCAGAAGCATGCTGACACCCGCAACAATACGAATGCCAGCATCATCTATACCCCAGACAGCCGTCATCAGATACTCCTGGGCTACTACCGCAAATACTATAATCCCGCCTATGAAGTGCTCGCGATGGAGGCCGACATCCTTTCTGATGAGCAATGGGCCATCACCAAAGGACAGCTGGACGAGCGTACTATTCAACAGGCGAAGCTGTCGTATGCCTATAGCCGTCAGCGGCTGACGGTGCAGACGGAGGCGAGCTATTATATGATTGAAGACGGCGAGAACTTCATGGAGCTCAGCGCATCGGCCTACTGGAAAACCAATGGGCTGAGTCTGACGGGTGGCTCCAGCCTATATGCATTCAAGAGCGAAGCCTATGCCTCGTTCCGCTTAGCCCCCACAGTCTTCCTTCCCCGCCTGTGGCAGATTGGCGCACAGGTGGTGTACTACACCAAGAAGTCGCCCAGGCGCGAGGCGACAGGCGTACCCGTATATGGCTGCCTGTCGGTCGGCAAGCAATTTGGGCGAAAATGGAACGTGAGTGTCGACTGGCACGATATGTTCGACGCGTTTTGCAGCGATGCACTGGTCAACCGCCATGCTGTCAACATGAAGGTGCAGTATAGATTCTGACTTCCCCAGCAAAACTTCTTGGTGCTTTCTTTGCTTTTAAAAAAACAGCACGAAATCCAAAATTTTTTTTCTGAATTTCCAATAAAGCCTACATGCCTACATAAAAAGAGCCAAATGCCGATAAACACTATACTTTTGGCTCTTTTTATGTAGGCATGTAGGCTAATACTGAAATTCTCGTCCTTATAACTATTGGCTGGATGAACATTGTGTTTTTGGCTAAAAAATTTGTATGTTCTAAAAATATATCGTAACTTTGCATAAGCAAGCAATGAGCTTCGCATAGCAGATAATATATAAGGAAAAGAAAAATATGAAAATTCAAAATGTTCCCGTCCTGTTGCTTACGGGTTATTTAGGCAGCGGAAAGACAACACTTCTGAACCGTATCCTGCAGAATCAGAAGGGTATAAAGTTTGCGGTCATCGTGAATGATATCGGCGAGGTGAATATTGATGCCGACCTCATCGAGAAGGGTGGGGTGGTAGGCCAGCAAGACGACTCGCTGGTGGCCTTGCAGAACGGCTGCATCTGCTGTACATTGAAGATGGACCTGGTGAAGCAGTTGCAGGACATACTGGCCATGCACCGCTTCGACTACATCGTCATCGAGGCCAGCGGCATCTGCGAGCCCGGCCCCATTGCGCAGACCATCGTCAGCATACCGCAACTGGGACCGGAGTATATCAAGGACGGCTATCTGCAGCTGGACAGCGTGACCACCGTGGTGGATGCCCTCCGCATGCGCGACGAGTTCAAGAACGGCAACGACCTGATGCGCCCGCATATTGATGAGGACGACATCGAGAACCTGGTTATCCAGCAGATTGAGTTCTGCAACACGATACTGCTGAACAAGGTCTCTGAGGTCTCGAAGGAGGAGCTGGCAGAGGTGCGCCAGATTATCCGTACCATCCAGCCCAAGGCCGACATCATTGAGTGCGACTACTGCGATGTGCCGCTGGAGAAGCTGATTCATACCGAGAAGTTCAACTTCGACGAGGTGGCGACATCGGCAGCCTGGATTCAGGAGCTGGAGGGCGGTCACGACGAAGAGGATGACGATGATGACGATGACCACGACGAGCATGAGCACCACCACCATGATCATGACGACGAGCATGAGCACCACCATCATCATCACCACCATCACGACGAGGGTGAGGCCGAGGAGTATGGCATCGGTACCTTTGTCTACTACGCTCGCCGTCCGCTGAACCTCAGCCTCTTCGATGAGTTTGTAGCCCGTAAGTGGCCCAAGAGCATCATCCGCGCCAAGGGCATCTGCTACTTCAAGGGCGAGGAAGACATCTGCTATGTCTTCGAACAGGCCGGCCGTCAGGTATCGCTGCGCAATGCAGGACAGTGGTATGCCACTATGCCGAAGGATGAACTCGACATGATGATGATACAGAACCCCCAGCTGCGCAAGGACTGGGATCCCGTCTATGGCGACCGTATGCAGAAGCTGGTCTTCATCGGGCAGCACTTGGACAAGGAGCAGATTACTGCCGACCTCGACTTCTGCTTGGCATAATTCTACCCGTGCAGCTCCAGCACGAAGCGCACACCCTTGGTGAACTGCGGGTCAATCTCCAGGTCGCCCTTCATCTTCAGGGCCATCTGCTTGCAGATAGGCAGTCCCAGACCGTCGCCTTTGGTCAGGTCTTTCACTTCGCGGAACGACTTGAACACCTCGTCGCGCTCCTCCTCGGCTATCGTGGAACCTGTGTTCGACACCAGGAACTGGTGGGTGTGGGCTCCGCGCTTCTTGAAGCTCAGCTCTATGTGGCCGCCCTCGGGGGTGTAGATGGCAGCGTTCTGCAGCAGGTGGGCCAGGATGTGTGACACGTATTCGCGGTTGATGGCTACACTCATCTTCGGGGCGTCAACCTTCACCGTCACTTCCTGCTTCACCTGGTCGCGGATCTGCTCGGCCAGCGACTCGCAGAAGGGCGGGATGAGCGTGTCTTCCTGCTCAACCTCGTCGCCCATCGTGTTCTCCAGGTCGGAGAGCGTCTGTATGTGGCGGGCAAAATCGCTCAGCGCCTTCACCTCAGGCTGCTTGCCGTCGAGCTTCTGCAGGGTGGGCTCCAGCTGAGCGGCGATGTTGCTGATGAACTGAGCCTTCAGCGCGTTGTTGTCGTTGGCCAGCTGGATGTTCTTCTTCTGCTTGCGCGTGAGCATGATGAAGCGCAGCAGGATGACGGCACCCACCACCAGGGCGGCAGCCAAGGCTCCTGCCAGCACCAGCAGGCCCACGATGAACACCTGGCGCGTGGTCAGCGAGCTGTCCTTGTCGGCTATCGACGCCTCGTTGTCGCTAATCTGCTTCTTCAGTGCCTTTATCTCGTCGGCATACTTCAGTGCCGTCGTGGAGTCTTTCCAAGCCATATAGCTGCTGTACGACTGAGCCACCATGCTGGCCGAGTTGCTGCGGCGGCCGTTGGCTATCAGCGTCTTGTAGGCATCCTCCACCTTGTCGTACTCCTTCGATGCCGTCAGCTTCTGGGCCATCTCCTTGAACACCTGGTTGCCCTGCTGGTTCATGCCGAAGGTGTAGTAGTAGATGGCCTTCGTATAGAGCAGGTCGTTCTTCACACCCTCGTCGTTCGACGCGTTAGCATGGTTCTCCAGGGCCTTCAGCTGGTCTTTGGAACTCTCCGGCTTGCGCATCTTGATATACATCTGCAGACGCTCCTTCGAGGTCTGGTAGTACAGCGTAGCCATCTCCGACGGACTCTTCTGGCTGGCCACGATAGCCTGATCGATGCGGCGCAGCAGGTCGAAGGCTTCCTGATAGTAGTTCTCCTTGTAGTACAGTGCCGTGGCCTTCACGCCGCATTCCACACTTTGCGCCATCTGTCCCTTGTTGGCATAGTCCTCGAATGCGCGGATAAACGTAAAGCGGGCCGTGGCGATGTTGTCCTTCTCGGCCTCAGCCTCAGCCCGCTGGTGCAGGCTGCTCTTCTCTGCTGCTCCTGCCATCAGGCACCAACAGACGAGCATGGTCATGAATAACAGTCTTCTCATATTGTATATTTCTTTTTTGTTATGTTTTCGCGGTGCGAAGTTACTAATAAACGCGCTAAACTCCAAATAATCTCAATTAATTTTGCCTCTGGGCTGCATTTTTCTTGACTTATGGTGCAGGCTGTGCGGACTGTGCTACATGAGCAGGCGTTCGAGCGACGGAATCTCAATGCGCCCGCGGTGGAGGGTGAGCAGGCCGTCGGCTTGCAGCTGGTTGAGGGCCTTGCTGACGTCTATCCGGCTGGCGTTGAGGTCGGAGGCCAGCTGCTTCATGAGGATATGGAAGGTCTTGGCTCCTGCTGGATAGATGCTGCGCGAGAAGAAGTAGCGGGTCAGGCGCAGGCGGAGCGTAGTGGGGGCTTGGCGCCACTGATTGTGGTAGAGCCGCTGCGACTCGGTGGCCAGCAGGTTGAGCATGTTGAGGCGGAAGACGAGCTGCGTCTCCAGCAGCAGCAGGATTTCCTGCTTGTCGAGGGTAATCAGGCTGCAGGGGGTCGCGGTGCGGAAGGTGGTAGTGTATCGCTGGGCAATGCCGAAGAGGTTGGCGGGCTGTATGGTGTAGGGTGCGCCGACGTGTTCTGTCACGCGGCAGGTGCCGTCATCGCTCTGCGTCTCGGCTATGAGGTGTCCAGAGGTGACGAAGATGAGTCGGTTGCAGGCTTCGCCAGCGCGCACCAGACGTTTGCCGGAGGGCAGTTTGGAGAAATCGAACTTGGTGTGTCCGGCCACTTGCATGAGGTCGGCGTGGCTCATGCCCTGAAACAGTGTAAACTGCAACAGCCTGTCGTAAATCTCCATCGCCTATTGCTGGATTTTGTCTTTCAGCGAGGGCGAGTACCATACCTTGTTCTCGCCATTGTCGTCATAGATAAGGTATGCCATGAGGTCGGGGTTCTTCTCGAGCACTTTCTTGGCTCGCTCCAGCCCCATCACCATGAAGGAGGTGGCGTAGGCATCGGCCTTGGCACATTGGTCGGCGAGGACGGTGGCCGACAGGATGTTGTGCTGCACGGGGTGTCCCGTTGCGGGGTCGATGGTGTGGGCATACTTCTTGCCGCCCTTGTAGTAGAAGTTGCGGTAGTTGCCGCTGGTGGCCATCGCCTTGTCGGTGACGTTGAGCACGGTCTGCAGCTCGTTGCTGCCCTGGGGGTCGTCAACAGGCTTGTTGACACCAATCTTCCAGGGTACCCGCTTGTCGCTGACACCACGCGAGATAATCTCACCGCCTATCTCTACAAGGTAGTTCTCAACTCCGGCTTTCTCCAGCAGCTGGGCCACGACATCGACACCGTAGCCCTTGGCTATGGCCGAGCAGTCGAGCATGATGCGTGGGTCGGACTTGCGGATGCGCTTGCCGTCGAAGCTTACCTTCTGGTAGCCGATGTACTGCATGATGGAGTCGACGACATGCTGCGAGGGCTCCTCGTTGTGGGTGAAGCCGAATCCCCAGAGGTTTACCAGCGGAGCAACGGTGATGTCGAAGGCACCGTCGGTGTCGTGGCTGATCTGCTGGGCCTGATTGAAGACGTCGAGGAACATCTTGTTGGGTGTGACGTCTTGGTTGCGGTTGATGCGTGAGATGACAGACGACTCGTTGAACATGGAGAGGGCTGAGTCTACCTCGTGCATCTTCACCACAATCTCGGGCAGCAGGTCGCCGTCATGCTGGTAGGTGATGTTGTATACTGTGCCGAAGATGGTTCCTGTGCAGCGCTGGTAGGGCATGTTGCGCTGATGGCGGATAATCAGGATGGTGCCAATGATGAGCAGTGTCAGGAAAGGCAGCTGCCAGATGAGTTTCTTGTTACGACGGTTAGCCATAATATATCATTTTCTTTAGTTTTTGTCGTTCGTTTCAAATCCTCAGATATCAAAGATGACATTGAAATTGGCAGAGAGTTGGTCTTGTCCGTTGATGCCGAAGCCCGGCACATACCAGGTGTTGCCCAAGTCGCCCTCCTTGTGGATCAGTCGGCGACGGTAGCGCACATCCCATCCCAGGTGGAAGGGACCGAAAATCTTGGCATCGATGCCCATGACAATCTCCAGCCAGTGCATCGAGCATGCCAGCCCGTTGACGCCGAAGCCCGATTTCGACTTCCATGTGGGGTCGGGCAGGTTCTCGCGGATGACATCCACCTTGTAGGAGGTGAACGCCCAGCGGAAGCCCGCATAGATGCGGTTGGCCTGATGCTTGCGTTTCAGTAAGTTGAAATCCACTCCCAGCTTGAAGTATGGGGCTGTGGTGCGATAGGTGATGTGCGTCACCGAGTCGTTCTCGTGCTTGGCGCGTCCTATACCCATCTCGAAGACGGGAAACCACTGGTCGTGCAGGTTGACGCGCAGCGCACCGCCTATCTCACCGTGGTCGCCGAGCATCAGCATGGCGGCTCCTACGAGGTCGAACGACAGCGTGAAACCACGGAACAAGGGTATGGAGTCGTTTTCCATACGAAACATCTTAAGCTGCGCCTGGGACGGCAGGGCTACGAGGGCCAGCAACAGACTAACGCTGAGTCTTAAGATATAGGTAGAAATGTGTCTGCTTGATGTCATAGTCAACGTCGGAATGGTGGATGGTCAGTGAGTCGAAGGCGTTGTGCGTGATGCTCACTGCCGTAATCTTATGGAAGTAGGCAGCCTGGCAGTCTACCGACTCGAAGCGGGCGATGTTGTCTTTCTTGATGCGTATGGTGTCGAGCAAAGCATTGCCTGCCGTGTCGCACACCAGCGTGTAAAAGACATCCTCGGGCTGGGTGTAGCTGATGGGCAGCGAGAACCCGGCCACCGAGCCGTAAAGCTCGCTGATGAGCAGCGTGTCGGTACCGTCGGAGCGGGTGGTCTTGATCCACAGCGTGTCGGTACTCAGCGAGTCGAGGTCGCTGCCTCCGGGCTTCATCAGGTCGTAGTTGGTGTACACCAGATTCTGCACCGGGCAGTCGATGCTGGTGCAGGCGCCCAAGGCCGCTGCAAGCAGAAGAAGGGTGACTATTTTCCGCATCTGATGTTCTCCTCTATTTGGTATTCGTTGCGTCCGGCACTGTTGCGACTGATGAGGTCGCCCAGGAATCCGGCAAGGAAGAGCTGGGTGCCAATCATCATCATGGTGAGGGCCAGATAGAAATAGGGTGAGTCGGTGACCAGGCGCATAGGAACACCGCGCCAAAGGGCGATGGCCTTCTCGACACCTAAGAACATGGTGGCCAGGAAGCCGATGATGAACACGATGGTACCCAGAAAACCGAATACGTGCATGGGCTTCTTGCCAAAAGTACCCAGGAACCAAAGGGTCATGAGGTCGAGATAACCATTGACGAAGCGGTTCCAGCCCATGAATTTCGACTTGCCGTACTGTCGCTTCTGGTGGTGGACCACCTTCTCGCCAATCTTGTCGAAACCTGCATTCTTGGCCAGATACGGGATGAAGCGGTGCATCTCGCCAAATACCTCAATGTTCTTCACCACCTCGCTGCGATAGGCCTTCAGGCCGCAGTTGAAGTCGTGCAAATTGTGAATGCCGCTCACCTTGCGGGCGGTGGCATTGAAGAGCTTGGTGGGGATGGTCTTCGACAGGGGGTCGTGACGCTTCTGCTTGTAGCCGCTCACCAGGTCGTAGCCCTGCTCCTTGATCATGCGGTAGAGCTCTGGTATCTCATCGGGCGAATCCTGGAGGTCGGCATCCATCGTGATGACCACGTCGCCCTGAGCTTCCTTGAAGCCGCAGTAGAGGGCTGGCGACTTGCCGTAGTTGCGGCGGAACTTGATGCCCTTGACATGTTCGGAGCGGGCAGCAAGTTCGGTGATGACCTGCCAGGAGTGGTCGGTGGAGCCGTCGTTGACGAATATCACCTCGTAGCTGAAGTGGTTGGCGTTCATCACGCGCTCTATCCAACTGAAGAGCTCAGGCAAAGACTCCTCTTCATTATATAAAGGTATTACTACTGAAATGTCCATTTTTTCTTGTTCGAACGTTTTTGGGTGTTAGAGTTTGGAGTTGGGGGCTTGTGGCACGATGCTACGCTGCATGAAAGCGGCAATGGGCAGACCCAGGACGAAGCCCGTCATAATGTTCACAGTCAGCATGTTGAGCGCATGGTCGATGGGCCTCATTGCTTGCAGCTCGCTCAGGCCTTGGCTAATCTGGTCGGCCATGCCGCTGCTTTCCAGCATCTTGCGATTCTCCTCGTTGCTCATCAGCTCGGCAAACTTGCCCAGGAGGAATCCCTGGTCGATGAAGTTGAAGTAGATGAAAAGCACGATGGCGAACAGCAGTCCGGCATAGAAGAATGTAAAGACGGTATAAGCGTATGCCCTGAGGAAGGTGATGACTCCCTCTCTGGCCTGGTCGCGGAAGTGGCGCAGGCGACTGGCTGCGTAAAAGGGCGACACTGTGATGAGTATCAGGGCTATCATGCCCAGGAGCGGATTGGTGAGTCCTTGCAGATAGCAGATAAATGCTGCTATCCACATAAGGGATAGCAACGCTCCGTCCTGACGGGCGAAGGCTTTGAGCTGTTTGTATTCTTCAGGAGTTATCATTTCGTGTGCAAAGATACTGATAAATAATGAAAAAATAGAAATGACAAATGAGAAAAGAAGCCGCAATCAGCTAAAAAAAGTTAAATGCACCGTCAGGGAAGAAAAATTCTCATTTCTCATTTCTCATTTCTCATTTATTATGCCTACCTTTGCAGCCGCTTTTCGAGCAATACGGGCGAGTCCTGTACGGCCAGCTCCCTCGGAATCCCCCAGGATGGGAACATAG
>CAMNPM010000053.1 GCA_946548065.1 uncultured Prevotella sp.
GCACAACCTTGCCAAGGTTGGGGTCGCGGGTCCGAGTCCCGTTTTCCGCTCTTTTATATCTACAACAGGAAAACAAACCCACTCTAATGAATTTATATTTAAGATATTTTGATAAAGAGGTTCTGGTATCGAATGTCGATGAAGCTATTGACTTCCTTTCGGGTATTGATGAGATAGGGATGAACGAAATGCTTGAGAAAGACATTCGTGACTATGTGGCGAGTGAAGTGTTCTATCCCAAGCGCTACAAGATTCGTCAAAGGGTCTATTTCATTATTATCAAGACAGATGCCAAGACAATGGAAGACTTTAAGAACAAGAAAGCGGTTCGCTCTATAGACATCAACCATACCACGACTCCGGCAATCGTCCGGCTGAACGAGGAGCGTTTTGGTTGGTACGAAGGTACGATAGACTTCAAGCGTGTGCTGATGGTTCCGGGCACGGGAAAATTTCAGTATCGCGACACTCATTTCGTAGCATGCTGTAAAGCATATTCGGGTATGGACTGCTATAACCGTATCGTTGACCACCTGAGCCAGCGAGTAGACCCACGTAGTCAGTTCCCTTCTGCCAAAGGTAAGAATTTCAAGTTCCGCTACGTTGGCGACTGTAAGTAGCATGAGGCTTGAACGGTTATAGGCTAATAGGATTGAAGTATTGTCGATGAACAAGGTAATGCTGATAGGTAATGTAGGCGCCGACCCTGAGATACGCTATGTGGAACAGGGTGTGGCAGTAGCCAGGCTGCGACTGGCCACTACCGAGCGTGGGTATACGCTCCAGAACGGTACGCAGGTGCCTGACCATACAGACTGGCATACGGTAATTCTCTGGCGCAAGCTGGCTGAGATCGTCGAGAAGTATGTGCATAAAGGCGACAAGCTGTATATAGAAGGCCGTATTCGCTATACCACCTACGACGACCGTCAGGGACAGCGGCGTAGTGCCACTGAGATTTGGGCAGACAATATGGAGATGCTCACGCCTAAATCGCAGGACGAATCCAGAAGCTAAAGTAGATGGACGAATATTTCCAATTATTCAATGAGGTGACTTTCCTGTCACCATCGTTAGGAGCTATCATGGCAGGTGTGGCTGCCTGTCTTTTGTTGTTGGTATCGGGGTTTGCCTCTGGGTCAGAGATAGCCTTCTTCTCGCTATCGCCCAACGACCTGAACGAGCTGGAAGAGGGAAAGAGCCCCGACGATGCGAAGATTAAGGAGCTGCGCGAAAATTCAGAGCGTACACTGGCTACGATTCTGATTACCAACAACCTGGTCAATGTCACCATTATCATGCTGCTGACTTACTTCTTCGACAATGCCGTACACTTCGGCTCTTGGTGGCTTGAGTTTATCTTCATGACGGTATTGCTGACCTTCCTGCTGCTGCTCTTTGGCGAAATCATGCCCAAGATATATTGCAGCCAGCATCCCCTGCGCTTCTGCCGTTCTGCAGTTAGCGGCATTCTGTTTTTCAGAAAACTGTTCTATCCGTTTGCCACCATTGTGATGGGTTCAGGTCGACTGGCCGACAAGGTGGTGAAGAAGGATAGCCACCTGCTGAGCGTCGACGACTTGGAGCAAGCCCTGGAACTGACAGACAAGGAAGACATCAAGGAAGAACAGCGGATGCTGGAAGGCATTGTCCGCTTTGGCGACGAGACCGCCAAGGAGATTATGACCTCTCGTCAGGATGTGATAGACCTGGACTTCAAGGCTACGTTCCAGGAGGTGATGCAATGTGTGGTGGAGAACAACTACTCGCGTATTCCCGTTTATCAGGACAACAGCGACAACGTGCGTGGCATCCTGTATATCAAGGACCTGCTGCCGCATCTGTCGAAGGGCAACAACTTCCGTTGGCAGTCGCTCATCCGCCCGCCGTATTTCGTACCGGAGACCAAGAAGATTGACGACCTGCTGCGCGAGTTTCAGGAGAACAAGGTGCACATCGCCATCGTGGTGGATGAGTACGGAGGCACCAGCGGCATCGTGACGCTGGAAGACATTCTGGAGGAGATTGTAGGCGAGATCAATGACGAATACGACGAGGAGGAGAAGTTCTATCAGCGCATCAACTCGAATACCTTTGTCTTTGAGGGCAAGACGCTGCTGAGCGACTTCTACAAGATTCTGAACCTTGACGACGACATCTTTGAGGAGGTTGAGGGCGATGCCGACTCCTTGGCCGGTCTGCTGCTGGAGATTAAGGGCGACTTCCCCAAGATGCACGAGAAGATTACTTATAAGAACTTCACCTTTGAGATTCTGGACATGGAAGAACGTCGAATATCCAAGGTGAAAGTGGTAGTACACGAAAAAGCGGATGATTAATGTCATCCGCTTTCTTGTTTTCCAATACTTTCAGTTTTCCTTATTCTACCATCCAAAGCGGCTCCAGTCCATGACACGGTTCCAGGCGAACTCGGCGGCATGCAAATTGTATGCATATTGCCCTCCGTTGTAAGCCGACAAGTTCATGGGTATGAACATCGACATGCAGCCGTATTGCGTCTGGTCCTGGTCGAACGAGTTCATGGCCCTCTCCAGGTTGTAATAGGGGGCGCCATTATAGATGGTCATCCACTTCATCGACATTCTGTAATATGGTACAGCCTGGTTGAAAGCCTGGTCCCACGTCTGGAACACCTCGGCTGTCGTGTTCCGCTTGATGAAAGCCCGCATATCGTAGAACACCGCTTCGTCGTATCCGTCGTAGAAGGCTATGCCGGTCATGTCCGGACTGTCGGGATATTGGGGATATCCGCCCGTGAACTTGTCCAGCACATCGTGTGTGGCTGTGGCCAGCTGTGACATGTTCTTGGTGTCGACCGCCGCCAGCGGAACACTATATCCGCTCAAGTGTGTACCCTTATACGCTTCCAGATAATAATCGTAGTAAGTATCGATGATGCTTTTGTATAGTTCGCTGCCGTTCTTGAACAGCAAGGGCAGAATCATGTCGTACGGTGCTCCGTTGCCTGGGATCTCGGCAGGCGAGCCGATGAGGTAGTTGGTGACGTTGCGCAGCTCATAGGCATTTTCTGCATTCACCATATTGCAGCAGTCGGCAAAGATAAAGTCGAGCTTAGGCAGTTTGCCCAGTTCGGTAGCCATGTCGGTGATGTTCATCCATCGATCGTCCTCGGGTCCCACGTCTTCATTGGTGTCCCACCCGTAGCCGCGCCGTGAAGAACCGGCTCTTGTCGACTCCTCGATTTTCCATCCCGTAGCATGCCCCCACAGCACCAGTCCGTAACCGTCGGCCTTGATATTCGACGTCATCCAGCTTACGACATCCCTGAACCGATCGGGGTCGCCTGAATAGAAATCTTTGTCATACACCTTCTGGCTGATGGTCTTTCCCCCATGTACCTCTATTATATAAGGAGTACCCTTGTACTTGCTGTTGGTACCCAGACTGTCGACAAAGACAAACACGCGCTGGTCGTCAGCCAGATACTTGGAACCCTCCACCATTTCTGCCAGGTCGTTCTGCAGGTATCTTAGCCCGCGGTATTCGGTCAGCGAGTTCTCACCAGCCATATAGATCATGACAGCCCTCGATGCCTTGGTCGTGGTTTTGTTGTCGCTGCTATCGTCCTTGCTGCATGCGCTGAGCATCAGCAAGGCACTCAAAAGAGTCACTAAATATTTCATATTTTCACTATTTTTGGCACAAAGTTACGAAATTTATCCCGACTTTTTATTATCTTTGCACCTAAATTTTTTGATAAGATGAAGAAACTGTTTGTTTTTACCATATTTAGTTCCCTTTTCGTACCCTCCCTTCATGCTCAGACCGATGAGCTTGAAGTCGACGTGGCGGGCGACACGCTGACCGTATTCGTTCCCCGCACCAATCCCCATCTGCAGTGCGAGGACACCTGTTCTCACACACATGGCATCGACCTGAGCCACTACCAGGGACAAGTGTTCTGGGAGACGGTAGGCGACAACACCAAGATGGCCTATGTCTACCTGAAGGCCACCGAGGGCGGCGACCGTACCGATGCCACCTTCGAGCGCAATATCGAGCTGGCCCACCGCCACGGACTGAAGGTGGGCAGCTACCATTTCTACCGTCCTCTGACCGATCAGAAGAAGCAGCTCGAGAACTTCATGGCCCAGTGCCGTCCCAATGAGCAAGACCTCATCCCGATGATAGACATCGAGTCTACCGGCGGCCTGTCTACCGATGTGTTCTGCGACTCCCTGTTCTATTTCCTCGATCTGGTGGAGGAAGCCTACCGCCAGAAGCCACTGCTCTATACCGGTCGCAACTTCTACAACAAGCATCTGCAGGGAAAGGTCGACGACTACAAGCTGATGATTGCCATGTACACCGACGAAGCCCCCGTCCTGGCCGACGGCCGCGACTATACGCTGTGGCAGTATACCGCCAAGGGGCGCATCGTGGGCATCAATGGTTATGTAGACAAGAGCCGCTTTATGGGTCATCACCACCTGCGCGAGCTGCGGTTCAGGAAGTGACGATGGATGATGGATGATGTCTGATGTATGATGTATGATGTCCGATGGACGAGGTCTAAGGGGATGAGTCGAGCCTTTATTCCTCGATATTCTTGATGTTGTCAATCAGGTCGTTGGCATACGCCTTCAGCGAGTTCATGCTGAGTCGATGGCTCAGCCCCTTGGCACGGTCCATCTCCAGCAGGAAACGCTCCAGCCGCTCCGGTTCCTTAGTGCCTTGCAGGTCGAGGAACTGCTGGCGCAGTGCATCAGACATCTGCAGGAAGAAGTCGTCTTCGTATGCTTTGATGCCATCGGCTATCCAAGGCCCGATCTCGTATCTGCACACCGTCTTGTAGAGTCTCTTCCACTTCCATTCGGTCATGGGTTCCACCGGTTCGCGCTCCTGCTCCGTGTCGAGCAACAGCAGCCGTTCAATGTTTCTTTCTATTACGTCTTTCATGAGTAGCGTTTTGGAAATCTGAATAATATGGCCATCAGGGTAGCAGCTCCGATAGCCATTGGGTAATACAAATAAGGCACTATCGTCACGGGGTTGATGTTTGCCAGTCCGGCCGCCATCAGCAGCTGCGCACCGTATGGTATCAGTCCCTGCACCGCACACGAGCATGTGTCCAGTATGGATGCCGCCTTGCGATTGTCCACCCCGTAGCGGTCGCCAATCTGTTTCGATATGTTGCCCACCGTCAGTATGGCCACCGTGTTGTTGGCCGTGCAGAGGTTGACCACCGCCACCAGCAGGCCTATCGACAGCTCAGCGCCGCGCTTGCTGTTCACATGCCGCGTCAGGCGGCGGATGATGAAGTCGATGCCTCCGTTCTGCTTCACAGTCTCCAGCAGTCCTCCCGCCATCAGCGTGATGATGATCAGTTCGCTCATGGCCATGATGCCGTCGCCCATGGCCCGGAACCATCCAAACACGTCGAACGAACCGTCCAGCAGTCCCGTCACGCCAGCCAGCACGATGCCCAGAGTCAGCACCGCCATCACGTTCATGCCCATCACCGCCGTAACCAGTACCGCCAGGTAGGGCATCACCTTCAGCAGCGCCACCTCCGAGGCCTGCGGCGGAACATCAATTCCGCTGCCCATCATGACATATAATATAAGTATGAGCACCGCCATCGGTATGACGATGAACGAGTTGACGCGGAACTTTGCATCCATCCTGCACCCCTGCGTCTGCGTGGCCATGATCGTAGTGTCCGAGATAAACGACAGGTTGTCGCCAAACAGCGCTCCGCCCACAATCACCGCCGTCACCAGCGGCAATGCAAGTCCCGTCTGGTCGGCTATGCCCACGGCAATGGGTGTCAGCGCCACGATGGTACCCACGCTCGTGCCTATCGACAGCGAGATGAAGCATGCCGCCAGGAACTGTCCGGCCAGCAGCATCCCTCCGGGCATCAGCCGCAGCGTCAGCCCCACGGTGGCATCCACCGACCCCATCATCCTGGCCGTGTGCGCAAAAGCCCCCGCCAGGATGAATATCCACAGCATCAGCATCATCTGGCCACCACCGGCCCCACGACTATACACATCGATGCGCTCGCGCAGCGGGCGACCGTTGAACACCACTACGGCATAGACCGATGCCACCATGAAAGCCACCGTCAGCGGCACCTTGTAGAAGTCGCCGGCCACTATGCTCGTGACCAGGAACAACGCCACAAACACCATCAGCGGCGACAAAGCCATTAATCCCTTTTTCATAATCCCTGCAAAGGTACGAATAAGCAGTCAAAAAGCCAAATTTATTTGGTTGTTTGGCATTTTTTTTATACTTTTGCGCCTTAAAACGAACAGAGCATGATGAAGCTAGATAAAGAATCAATCGGCCAGAAGGTGCGCTTCAGCGTTGTCGGAGTGCTCGTCAGCTCCGTCAGTGCCGTGGCACAGACCGACAGTCTCGGCATGAAGGCACACCAGCTGGAGGGCGTCACCATCACCGCAGCCCAGCGCCGTCACACCCTCACCTCCACCTCCCCATTGCAGCAGCTGGACCGCCGTGACCTTCTCACCATGGGCATTGCCGACATTGCCGACGCCCTGCGCCGCCTGCCCGGCATCACCCTGCGCGACTATGGCGGAGCCGGAGGCATGAAGACCGTCTCCGTGCGCGGCTTCGGAGCCAAGCACACCGGGGTGAGCTACGACGGCATCATGCTCTCCGAGTGCCAGAGCGGCGAGATAGACCTCAGCCGCTATTCCATAGACAATGTCGACCACCTGTCGCTCGTCATTGGCGACAATGCCGACATCTTCGTCCCCGCCCGCCAAGCCTCCATGCCCGCCACCCTGAATATCCAGACACTGAGGATGCCCACTGCCGACCACCGTCCGCACCTGCTGGCACAGCTCAAGACAGGCTCCTTCGGCTATGTCAGTCCCTTTGTGCGCTACGAGCATCCTCTCTCCCACCGCTGGTCACTCACTGCCGTGGGCCACTACACCTATGCCGACAACGACTATCCCTATACCGTACAGAACGTCACCGAGACCGTCAGCGACCGCCGCACCAACAGCCGCATGAAGTCCGGACACGGAGAGCTGAACCTCGTCTGCCGTCCCACCCCCCAAAGCCAGCTCAGTGCCAAGCTCTACTACTACGACAACAGCCGTCAGCTGCCCGGCCAGGTGCACTACTACACCACGCTCAGCCGCGAGACGCTCCGCGAGCAGAACGCCTTCGGTCAGCTGTCCTATCAGTCGCGCCTGGGCGACCGCCTGTCCGTCAAAGCCCACGGCAAGTGGAACTGGGCAGCCTCCCACTATCGCGATGCGCTCTATCAGGGCGGCATCAACGATGCCAGCTACTGGCAGCGCGAGGGCTACGCCTCTGTTGCCATGCTTTACACACCAGCGCAGCAGTGGGCCGTCAGCTACTCGGCAGACTATGCCTACAACAACCTCAACGGATCGTCCATGCGGTCGGTAGTGGGTCGGCCGTTCCGCCATACCGTGCTTCAGACCATAGCAGGCCGCTACCACGGTGAGCGTCTCACCCTTCAGGGCCGCCTGCTCCATTCGCTCTATATGAACAGTTCTACGGAAGGTCCCAGTGCGCGCAACATGCGCCGACTGTCGCCCTCGCTGTCGCTGTCATACAAGCTGCTGGCCGACGCAGAGCTCTACCTGCGGGCTTCGTATAAGAACATATTCCGCTCGCCCACCTTCAACGAGAGCTATTATTTCCACTACGGCAGCACCGACCTCCTGCCCGAGACCACCCACCAGTGGAATCTGGGAGCAACCTATGCCACCCCCCGTGAGCGTACGACGGAGCTCACGCTGACCCTCGACGGATATTACAACCGGGTTCAGGACATGATAGTGGCCGTGCCTCAGAACATGTTCGTCTGGACATGTGTCAACGTGGGGCGCGTTCGTGTGGTGGGCCTCGATGCCACGCTCCGCGCCAGCCGTCTGATAGGCTCCCGACATCGGCTTACGGCATCGGGCAATTACAGCTACCAGCGGGTAGAGGATGTCACCGACAGCCAGTCGGCCTATTACGGCAACCAGATAGCCTACATGCCCGAGCACTCGCTGTCGGCATCGGTAAGCTATGAGAATCCCTGGGTCAACATGAGTCTGCACATGATGGGTATGTCGGACCGATGGGCCAACAACAGTCATTATGCAGGTACAAGCATCTGCGGCTTCATGGACTGCGGACTGACGCTCTGGCGCACTTTCGCCCTGGGCAGCCACCGGCTGGAAGGACGGCTCGACCTGCGCAACCTCTTCGACAAGCAGTACGAGATAGTATATCGCTATCCCATGCCAGGAAGGAATTTTCAATTATCCGTCAGTTGGAAGATTTAAGAATAATCATTAATCACTCAAACGAATAAAAAACAAAAAAATTCAGAAAGCAATGAAAAACTTATCAAGACTGGCAGTTGTGCTGACGGGGCTCTCCCTGCTCACTGCATGTAACAAGAACGATGACAATCAACACGGCACCTACCCGGTGGTTGTCAGCAATGGTGTCTATCTGGTATGCTCGGGCAACAGCCGTTCGGGCATCGACGGTTCGCTGAGCTATTACGACTATACAACCAAGAATAGCAGCATCGACATCTTCAGCAGCAACAACGGCAAGAGCCTGGGTCAGACCCCCAACGATGCGATACGCTATGGCGAGAAGTTCTACATCGTAGCCTCGGGCGAGAACAAGGTCTTTGTCACCGATGCCCAGACGCAGCGGCTCATCCATACCATCGACATGGAAGGTCTGCTGGGAGCTGATGAAGGAGCCAATCCACGCCGCATCACCGCCGACGGGTCCAACATCTACGTGTCTACCTACGGCGGCTGCGTGGCCGCCATCGACACCGTGAGCTATGCCCTGCAGAAGAAGTATAAGGCCGGGTCATATCCCGAGGGCATCGCCGTGGCCAACGGCTATCTGTATGTGGCCAACTCCGACTACGGCAATGGCAATGCCTCCATCTCCGTCATCAACCTGGCCACGGGCATCGACAGTCCCGTGAAGCATGAGAACATCCGCAACCCGCAGGACATAGCCGTTTCCGGCACTGCCATCTACTACCTTGACTATGGTCAGTACGGCCCGGCCCCCGACTATGCCCAGCAGCATGCCGGAGTCTATGTCATTACCGGCACATCCGTCGCCCCGGTAATACCCAATGCCACCATGATGAGTGCAGCAGGATTCTACATCTACACCATCAATGCGCCCTATGGCGGCGATGCGGTGACCTATAGCGTCTACAATGTCGCCGACAAGACCGTCCGCACGGTGTCGCCCGCTGGCATCGAGAGTCCGGCAGCCATCGGCATCGACCCCGTCAGCGGCTATGTCATGATAGCCTCCTACAAGCTGAACGGCGGCTGGGCCGACTATGCCGCCAACGGCTACGTCAACGTCTACGACGCGTCGCTGACCAACCGCAAGGCCAGCTATGAGTGCGGCGTGGGTCCGCAGCGGTTCACCAGCAACATCAGTGTGGAATACGTCAAGTACTGATACATGCTCCGCGCCCCGGCACTCATCCTACTGTTTTGCCTTTTGCTGTCCTCTTGTGGCCGTCGCATGTCGGCTGTCCGTCAGGACGACGGCGATACGCTGCGTCTCAAGTATTCCACCCTGCTCCGGATAGTCCGTCACGAGGGGTATACCGAGGTCAGCATACGCAACCCCTGGCGCCAAGGCTCCCTGCTGCACACCTATCTCCTGGTGCCGCGCAGTGCCGCCATGCCCGTCGGCCTGCCCCAAGGCACCGTCGTGCGGACACCCGTCGGCCGGGCCGCAGTGTTCACCACCGTCCACTGCTCCCTGCTCACCACCCTTGGCCATAGCCACCGCATTGTGGCCGTTGCCGACCTGAAATACATCAAGACCCCCGCCGTCCTTCAGGCGGTAGCCCAGGGGCGTGTGGCCGACTGCGGCGACGGCATGAGTCCCGTGGCAGAGAAGATCATCGAAGCCCGTCCTGACATCATCATGCTCTCGCCCTTCGAGAACAGCGGCGGCTATGGCAAGCTGGAGGACATCGGCATTCCCCTGGTGGAGTGTGCCGAATACATGGAGCCCTCGCCCCTGGCCCGTGCCGAGTGGATGAAGTTCTACGGACTGCTGCTGGGAGCCCAGTCCAGGGCCGACAGCCTGTTTGCCGTTGTCGACAGCAGCTATCACGCCCTCCGGCATCAGGCCGCCCAGGCAGGTCCCGGGCGCTCGGTGCTCATCGACAAGATGACCGGCTCCGTATGGTACGTGCCAGGCGGTCGGAGCACCCTCGGCCAGATGGTGCGCGACGCCGGAGGCCGCTACCCCTGGGCCGACAACCGTCAGTCCGGGTCGCTGGCACTGCCCTTCGAGTCAGTGCTGCAGCGCGCAGGCCAAGCCCAGGTATGGATGTTCCGCCATTCCGGCAGCCTCCCGGCCAGCCGCCAGCGTCTGCTCGCCGAGCATCACGGCTACCGCCAGCTCGCCGCCTTCCAGACCGGCGACGTCTATGCATGCAATGTAGAGCAGACCCTGTTCTACGAGGAGACCCCCTTCCGCCCCGACCGTCTGCTGGCCGACTTCATCCGCATCCTGCATCCCGCCATGCCCCATCTCCCACCGTTGCGTTATTATCAGAAGATACAATGACCAGAGCCACCGCCTACTTCCTCCTGCTCACCGTGCTGACCGCCATGTTCTTCGCCCTCAACATCATGGTAGGTTCCGTGCGGATACCCCCTGCCGACGTGTGCCACATCCTGCTGGGTGACGGCGCAGCCGTCAGCCCCACATGGCGCTACATCGTCCTGCAGTCGCGCCTGCCCCAGGCCCTGACGGCCCTGCTTGCCGGAGGAGCGCTGGCCGTCAGCGGACTGATGCTGCAGACGGCCTTCCGCAATCCCCTGGCAGGCCCCAGCGTCTTCGGCGTCAATAGCGGTGCAGCCCTTGGCGTGGCCCTCGTCATCATGTCCCTGGGCGGAAGCCTCTCCGCCGGTTCGCTCTCGCTGTCCGGCTTCGTGGCCGTGCTCGCCGCCGCATTCCTCGGGGCAATGTCGGTCATGGCCGTCGTCCTGTTCTTCTCAACCCTGGTGCGCAGCAGTGTCATGCTGCTCATCGTCGGCATCATGATAGGCTATCTAGCCAACTCAGCCATCTCGCTGCTCAACTTCTTCGCCACCCAGGAGGGCGTACGCTCCTATATGGTGTGGGGTCTGGGGTCGTTTGGCGCAGTGTCACCCCGCCTGCTGCCCCTGTTCAGCAGCACGACGCTGCTGGCCGTCGGTGCATCGCTCCTGCTCATCAAGCCCCTCAACCTGCTCATGCTGGGCGACCGCTACGCCTCCAACCTGGGAGTGCGCGTCGTGCGCACCCGCAACAGACTGCTCGTCGTCACCGGCCTGCTGACAGCCGTCGTCACCGCCTTCTGCGGCCCCGTGTCGTTCGTCGGACTTGCCGTGCCCCACATCGCGCGGCTGCTGTTCGCCACCGACGACCATCGGCTGCTGCTGCCCGCCACCCTGCTCACCGGAGCCCTTGTGGCATTGTTCTGCAACCTGCTCTGCTTCCTGCCCGGCGACTCAGGAGTCATCCCCCTCAATGCCGTCACACCCCTCGTCGGAGCCCCCGTCGTCATCTATGTCATCATGAAAGGCAAACACACATGAGAAAACAGGAGGGTGCCAAACAAGCACCCTCCTGCAAAACCCCCGCGTTAGATAATTAGATAATTAGATAGTCTTCCACTGACCTACTGCCAAATCGTAACCTTCCTTAACCTCGCAATCATCGATAACACTGCCGTTTTCCACATAACACATAGCTTGGAAGAGGTCACACATCACATCCTTATTCCACCATGATATTTCTTGTAGAGGCTCCATATTCATTCGAGATAGCACTGTCTCCACATACTTTTTGGTGTTGTTCTCGTTATTTGGAGCCCAGCGATGGA
>CAMNPM010000054.1 GCA_946548065.1 uncultured Prevotella sp.
AGGAGAACGCGCAGGAACTGGAGGCGGTGTATCAGAACCAGTTGAAGACGGAGCAGATCAGCCGTCTGCGCCTGTGGGTTATCATTCTCGGCGGGGTAGCAACCGTTCTGGTTGTCATGCTGTTGGTTTACAGGGTCAAGACAGTACGCAAACGGAAAAATAAGGCCATCATTGATGTCGTTAGAAACATGTCGCAGCCAGAGGCTTTGGCGACCACCACGGAATCGAAGGATGCCGAATCTACCCGTTTTGCCGCCTTCGACCACACCGTGGAACAAGGTCGTCTCTACACTCAGAGCGATCTCAGCCGTGAGATGCTCGCCGACCTGATGGGCGTAGACCGAACCACCTTCAGCCGCATCATACGGGAGCAGAGCGGCTGCAAGAACATGAACGACTACCTGAACCAGAAACGCATCCGCCATGCCGCCCGACTGCTACGCGAGCAGCCCAACTACACCATCCAGGCCGTGATGGAGGACAGCGGATTCCAGTCGAAGTCGAACTTTATCCGCCTCTTCCGCGACACCTACGGCATGACGCCCTCCGAATACCAAAAAGGCAGCGCATAAGACCGATTTAGCCAATTTTGAACCTGCTTTCGGCTCATTTTGAACCACAACCAGCGGGCTCCCCACGGCGGGATCCCGCTTTTTTCGTATCTTCGCCGTTGCAAAACTGGAAGCAAATGGCAATACTCATCACCACCATCATCCTCCTGCTTGTGGCAGCCGTGGCCGGCCTCGGCCTGTTGCTATACCAGACCATCAGCCGCCGCAACCTGGCCATGCAGCAGATGGCCCGCGCCGTCTATGACCTCGTGGAGCGGTTGCCAAAACAAGAGTCAGACATAGACAAATCAAATTCAACAACTAAAACAACAGAACAACATGAGAAAGAAACTTTATGAGAAACCGACGATGAACATCGTCAAGTTGCAACAACAGACGCATCTGCTGGCAGGTAGCCAAGTAGGCGCAACAATGGACGACACGTGGGATGAAGAGGATTGGTAAAAACTCCGGCATCCAGAGTATTAACAACATAAATCAGAACAGAACAATGATAACAAATAGATTTCTGAAGACCTTGGCGCTGCCGGTGGCAGTAGCCTTGGGCATGTTCACCGCATCATGCAGTAACGACGACAACATCCTGGACGAGCAGCAGCCGAGTGCTGCCAAGTATGAGATTCCCGTGACCGTCAGTGCCACGCGCAGCGGCGACGATGCCTCGACCCGCGCCGTGTACGACAGCGGCACGCGGAAACTGACCTTCGAGGAGGGCGACCAGCTGTTCATTCAGGGCACTGACGACACGGCCGGCACTTTCGCCGGACTGCTCAGCAACACCGCCGGGGCTCCGGGCACGTTCAGCGGCACCCTGACGACCACAAACGAATACACCGGAACCTTCGGGGAGCTGTTTTCTTCCGCCACCAGCCTTACCGCCACGCTCCTGCCAAAGGACTACGGCACTGAGGCCGCTGGCTATCTGACGCTCTCTGGCAGCGGTGCCAGCCAGACGCTCACCGTTGATGCCACGAAAGCCTTTGTGACAGCCGCCTCTGCCGATGCCGCCAAGAAGCTCGCCATCGAGCAGCTGAGCTTGGAGCAGGCCACCGCCTACAGCACCGGCTTTGCCCTCGCCCCCGTGAACGCCGTGCTGAACTACAGCATCGCTGCGAACTCCCTCAGTGCCGGGACGCACACGATGTTCGTCCATAACGGCAACGGCCTATCCATCAGCGGCAGTATCACTGCCGTCACAGATGCCGCAACCACCTTTGCCGTGGCTCTCCCGGCCGATGCCTCGACCTCGCGGAACTACAGTCTCTGCACCCTTGGCTACAACGACATCGTGAAAACCGGCAAGGCCCTCACCGAAGGCAAGGTTTTTAACATCTCCGCCACTGCCTCCGAGAATGCCAATGCCCCTCTTCCCGGAGCCTTCACCGTCGGCGATGGCAAGCAGGTACGCTTCGCCAAGGGCAACCTGACCTATTCCACAAGCAGTCCGAATTGGTCCTTCCTGTCCAACTCCTGGGATTACAACACTTCTCCTTCGGCATACGGGAAGTCCAATGGCTCCCAGCACTTCAACTGGGGTACAGTGTTTAAAAGCGGCACCAGTGGCGAATCTGACTTATTGGATGAGATGACCACAAACACAAATTTAGGCTCCGGCTGGAGCGGCCTTTCGCGTGCGCAGTGGCGCTACTTGCTGGGCTACGACGGACAAAATAGCGGAACTCAATCCTCCAAGCGCACCGTCTCGTGGCATCATTACGCCAAGATAACAAGCACGGCAACTATCGGAACAGGAAACAAGCGCTACCTGCTCATCTTCCCCGACGATTTTCAGGAGAGCGATTGGAACACGACATCCATGGGTGCCACGCCCACTGCGTTCGACGGAACTTCGGAGAGTAGCGCAGAATATACCGCAGACAACTTCACCGCCATGCAGGCGGTCGGCATTGTTATTTTGCCCGCTGCGGGTTGTCGCCTCAGTAGTTACTGGTACTATGTCGGTGACGGCGGCTACTATTGGTCCAGTACTTCGAGCGATGCCTCCAATGCGTACATCCTGAGCTTCGGCAGCGACTTTGTGGACATGAGCAACTTCACTAAGGCCAGCTACTACTTCCCGGTCCGTCTTGTCCAGAATCTGAATTAACCTCGCAAAGCGCGTTGGGGCATGGGAGCCCCGAGAGCCGCTCTGCGGCAAACGGGGCTTCCCTTCATTCACGGCGCGCCGGGCGCTGAAGGCGGCGAACAAGTGGGCAGGAGGCTTAAAAGGAACACGGAAGAGATTCCCTCTGTGCAACCAGCAGCGTGGGAGCCGCGGTTTCATTTGAAAATAGACTTCCCGAAGCGCGGGAAACGCGGTTTCACTTGAAAAAAGACTTCCCGTAGCATGTCACTCACTGACACAACGCATCTCAGAGATCTCTTCGACAAAACTATATTCAAAAATGACAAAGACCGAAGCGGTTCAAGTGAACCTAATATATTTAATTTTTAAACTCGTCCATTTTTAGTGGACACTAGTGATTGCAGTATTCTCCTTACTTTACAATAACCTTGAACTTCGCTCGAGCTCGCTCACGCTCGGAAATGCGAGCGAGCTCTCATTTCTCTCACTTAATCGCGACCTTTTTACCATTGTTGATATACAATCCCTTCTGCGAGGGCTTGCCGCTGAGTCGTCGAACTACTACAAGGCGAAGCGGAAGTATGGGGAGGAGTGAAAATCAGGCTTGTGTAGTTACTCTGTCTCGGAAAAGCTCAAATAAATTTGGCTTTTCGCTTGACTTTTCGTAACTTTGCACCCATTATGACAAGAAAGAAGAAACCATTACCTATATTAGAAAATATAGTGATTTCCGACTTTGCAGCTGAGGGAAAGTCAGTGGCAAGGGTGAACGACATGGTAGTGTTTGTGCCTTGGGCTGTTCCCGGCGACGTTTGCGACCTGCAAGTAAGACGCAAGAAACACTCATTCATGGAGGCCGAGGTGATACGCTACAAGGAATACAGCAAGCTGCGCACCGAACCATTCTGCCAGCACTTCGGCGTGTGTGGCGGATGCAAGTGGCAACAACTGCCCTACGAGGAACAACTAAAGATGAAGCAGCAGCAGGTGAAGGACCAGCTGACACGCATAGGCAAGGTAGAGCTGCCTGATTTCAGACCCATTCTGGGCAGTGTGAAGACCAAGGAATACCGCAACAAGCTGGACTTCGGCTGCGCCAACAAGCGGTGGCTGACCAGCGAACAGCTGAAGGACGAAAGCCTGGAGAAGAACCAGCCTGCTATAGGATTCCATATCACGGGAGCGTTCGACAAGATACTGCCCATCGAGAAATGCTGGCTGATGGATGACCTGCACAACACGATACGCAACGACATCCGCGACTACGCAGTGGAACACCAGCTGACATTCTTCGACCTCCGCCAGCAGGTGGGCCTGCTGCGTGATGTCATCATCCGCAACTCGAATACCGGCGAGTTGATGGTCATCATACAGTT
This sequence comes from uncultured Prevotella sp., assembly GCA_946548065.1. Classification (GTDB taxonomy): domain Bacteria; phylum Bacteroidota; class Bacteroidia; order Bacteroidales; family Bacteroidaceae; genus Prevotella. The sequence goes on from CAMNPM010000054.1 coordinate 4,035, forward strand.
TCACTACGACGAGGAGGGCGACGAACAGAGAGCACAGGCCCTCTTGCAGCACCTGAAGGACGCCTTCCCGCAGATTACCTCGCTGATGTACCTGAACAACCAGAAGTGCAATGACACTATTGGCGACCAAGACATCCTGACCTTCAGCGGCAACGACCACATCATAGAGACGATGGAAGACCTGAGGTTCAAGGTGGGTCCCAAATCATTTTACCAGACCAACACCGAACAGGCTTATCATCTGTACAGCGTAGCCCGTCAGTTTGCCGGTCTCACGGGAACAGAACTGGTGTACGACCTGTATACAGGCACCGGAACCATTGCCAACTTCGTAGCTCGTCAGGCCCGTCAGGTGATAGGCATCGAATATGTGCCTGAGGCCATAGAGGATGCCAAGATCAACTCGCAGCTGAACCAGATAGCGAACACCCTGTTCTTTGCTGGTGACATGAAAGACATCCTGAACGATGCCTTCATCGAAGAGCACGGCCGCCCCGACGTCATCATCACCGACCCTCCCCGCGCCGGAATGCATCCCGATGTGGTGAAGACCATTTTGAGAGCCCAGCCCCAACGCATTGTCTACGTGAGTTGCAACCCGGCCACCCAGGCCCGTGACCTGCAGGAGCTGGACGCCGACTATCGGGTGAAGGAAGTACAGCCTGTGGATATGTTTCCACACACGCCGCATGTGGAGAACGTCGTATTGCTGGAGAGAAGGTGAAAGCGAAAGCATGTATTACTTGCTTGAGAAAAAATGACAGTGAGAACAAGAAACATAGAAACAATGAAGAAAATAGTTACAATGATGCTGGCACTGGTGACCCTCGCCACTTATGCACAAGAGAAGAAGGGCACCACTATCGAACTCCCTCAATGGGTGAAGGACATCAAGCTCAGCGGATACGGAATGGTGGAATATCAAGGTCTGGACAAGTATGAGGCCCACGAGAACTCCTTCTCGCTCCGCCTGGCCCGCTTGTCGCTCGACGGCAAGATTAGCGACTTCGCGTGGAAGGTGCAGATGCAGATTAACGGCAACACATCTACTTTAGGCTCGTCGCCCCGTCTGGTCGACCTGTGGTGTGAGTGGCAGAAGTACGACTTCGCCCGCATCAAGGTTGGGCAGTTCAAGCGCTCGTTTGCATTTGAAAATCCCATACACCCCATCGTACAGGGGTTCATGTCATATTCGCAGCCTATCACGAAGCTGGTGGGGTTCTCCGACCGCACGGGCGAACAGGCGTCAAACGGCCGCGACATCGGAATACAGATACAGGGCGATTTCCTTAAGAATGCCAGCGGGCGCAACCTGCTGCACTATCAGATAGGCGTCTTCAACGGTGAAGGTATCAACCGCAAGGATGCCGACAACCGCAAGGACATCATCGGTGGTCTGTGGGTGATGCCGGTAAAAGGAATGCGACTTGGCATCTTCGGATGGACGGGCAGTCGCGTCATCAGCTATACAGACCCCACGACGAAGGAAAGCTACAGCCGCAGCATGCCGAAGAACCGCTATGCCCTGTCGGCAGACTACGTGACCGACGGCGACTGGACGTTCCGCGCCGAGTATGTGCACAGTCAGGGCTACGGTTCAAATCTTGCAGCGGGCGACAAGGCCGACGGACTGTATGCCCTCTGCATTGCTCCTATCATCAAGAAGAAGTTTCATGTCAAAGCCCGCTACGACTTGTATCGCGACCGCAAGGAATGGGGAACGAGCAAGACCTACTATGAGGTGGGAGCCGACTATGTGTTCACCAAGAACATCCAGCTTAACATCGAGTATGCCCGCGTGAACGACCGTACCATCGCCAACCCCGAAGAGCACAACTACAACCTTGTAGACGTGCAGCTGGACTTCAGGTTCTGAGCTTGCGCATGAGCGACTGCCAGAGATGAGTCTTCTGGCGCAGTACATGAATAGAATAAGCCGTGCTGACCACAGTCAGTGCGGCTTCTGTTATCCAGTAAGTCCAGCCGTCGGCCCATAGCGACACCAGGAATGCCGTCACCCCCAGGGTAAGCTGCACGGCGGCATAACAACCAATCTGGCGAGTACACCGATAACCATACTTCCACCACGCAAAGCCATTGATCATCAAGTAGTCAAACACATGAGCAAGGACAATAGCAATGCCCGTCCCATAGATGCCCCAGGCATAGTAGCCCAGGGCGATGGCCAGGACAAAGACCACAAAATAAGCCGTCTCCAAGAAGAAATAGGCCACCGAATAGCTACGTGCCAACGTGATATAGGCCACGGGCAAGGTGAGCGCCTTCAGGTACATGGCCAGTACGGCCAGCTGCGCCATCCCTACAACAGGCAGGAAGTCGCTGCTGAACAATAAGGGTACAAGCACGGGAAGCATCGTGAGCAACCCGACAATCATAGGCGAGAGCAGCAGCAGCGAAACCTCCATCTGCTTGTTCACCGTCTCGTTCGTTGCCTCCACATCATTGCTCACTGCCGACAGACGTGGGAAATAGTCGGTGTCCATGGCCGAGAACACCATCCCCGCATAGGTAATGGCTATCATATAGGCTGCATTGTAATAGCCCACGTCGTCCATACTGCCAGCCACATTCAAGAACGAGCGCACCAGCATCTCGGCACCGCTGCCGATGGCTGCCGCCACAACGAAGGCAACACCCAGCCTGATCATGGAAGCCCCTTCGACGAAGATGCTCTTACGGAAACTCAGGCGCAGCGGATGGCAACGATAGGAGTATCCCATCGTAATCACCATCGAAGCCAAGGCAGTAAGGACAATAGCCGGCACTATGCCGGAATGTCCCCAGAAATAATACAGAGGGACCGAAATCAATACGGAGGCCACGGCCATGTAAATCTGTATGCTGGCTACGGCCTCCAGTCGCCGCGTGGCTTTCAGGATGGCAATCTCGCCACCCGTTATGGCCAGCATCCCCACCGAGAAGCCAAGCATCGAATAGTGCAGCGTATGGTCGCCCCAGGTGAACGTCCAGCGGTCGGCAAACGGACTCAGCAGCAGACAAAAGAGCAATCCCAGCAAGGCGGCCATCATGCTCCAGAGACGTATCACCATGATATAGTGGTTGAGCTGGCGGAAGTCTTCACTCTCGTAATAAGACGAAAGCCTGGGTACAGCCCCAAAGCCAATACCCAGATTGGTACACTGAGCGGCAAAATTCTGCATGGTGCTCATCAGCGATGCAAACCCCATGCCCGCCACCCCCAGCAGCAATGCCATAGCCTTGTTGCGCACAAGTCCTATAGCAATAATAAGCCCCTGTACGCCTCCAAATAGCCACGTGTACTTCAGCACATGGTCGTAGTTGTTGTCATGACCGTTGTCCATCTGTTCCTATGATAAAAACGCAGAATAAGCGTATTTATTACCTGTCAGCAAACTATTTCGCAATATTGCTTCCAAAATCAAGCACACTGGCGCACCTTGCGGCCTTTCCCCAATTGTCCTCGAATTGCCTTTATTTTGGAACGAACCAAAGGTTAATTCTCCAAAATTGCTTTGCTGCGTCAGCATTATTTCGTAATTTTGCACTATGAAACTGTCCGTAGTCATACCAGTATATCATGTCGAGCAGACACTTGACCGATGTGTGGCAAGTGTGCTCCGTCAGAATATTGACGATATGGAAGTCATTCTTGTAGACGACGGCTCGGAAGACCGGTGTCCCCAGATGTGCGACGAATGGGCAGCAAGAGACGGCCGTATCCGCGTAATACATCAACAGAACGGCGGACTGAGCCAAGCACGGAATACTGGCATCGGTGCTGCCACTGGCGGATACATCACCTTTGTCGACAGCGACGACTGGGTGGAAGACGATACCTATCGGCCGCTGATGCACCTGCTGGCAGAGCATCCCGAATATGACATGCTTGAGTATCCTTACACTAAGGGGGACACACGCTTTGACTTCCCCTTTGAGCAGTTTGCGGACGCAAATGACTACTGGCTAAGGGGACAGCTCTACAGGCACACCTTTGCATGGAACAAGATTTTCAGAAGAGACCTCTTCGAGCAAGTAAGGTTTCCTGCAGGAAGAGTCTTTGAAGATATGTACGTTCTCCCGTTGCTGACGCAGAAAGCTCGCCTGATGGCGACGTGCGGGATAGGGCGCTACCACTATACCTGGAACGAGGACGGCATCACGATGACAGCCAGCGGCCAGCAGATACAGCAACTCCTGGAAGGACAAATGAGAGCCTTCCAAATGCTGACCAACCGGCAAGACAGCGAATATCGGCAAGCGTTCTACCTACAGATGCTCGACACCCAGCTGGAAGTATTCAGCAAAGGCGGGGCCGTCATTCTTGAGCCATACAAAGGCCAGCTGGCACTAAGAAGCAAATACACATGGCCCTGCAAACTGAAAATAACATTTTATCACTTATTTGGAATCAAAGCATTATGCAGAATCTACTACATCCTCAACCTGATGATACTGCACCGATAGTGACCTTCATCGTCACCTACTATAATCAGCCCGTCCCCATACTGTGCAAGTGCATCGACAGTATCTTGGGGCTCTCGTTGTCGAACGACGAGAGGGAGGTCCTCATCATCGACGACGGGGCGGAGGTCAGTCCTATGAACGGCCTCATGCATTACGGCGACAACATTGTCTATGTAAGACAGAAGAACCAGGGGCTTAGCATGGCGAGGAACAAAGGCATTGAGATGGCAAAAGGTAGATATCTGCAATTCGTCGATTCCGACGACTATCTCATCAAGCAGGCATACGAACACTGTCTGGACATCGTAAAAAGCGACCCCACTCTGGATATGGTGCTGTTTGACTTCACTCATCGCCCCACCAGCCAAACCACATTCACCGACCAGCCCGCTCAAAGCGGAACAGCCTATATGCGCTGGCAAAACATTCACGCTACTGCCTGTGGATACCTTTTCCGCCGCACAACCGTGAGCGAGCTGCGTTTCACGCCGGGCATCTGGCACGAAGACGAGGAGTTCACACCTTTGCTGCTTATCCGGGCCGATCGCATCTGCGTGACCAACGCCAAGGCTTATTTCTATTACAAGCATCCCGGCACCATCACCACTTCTACAGAAAACGAGAAAAAGCGCTTTAGCGATCTCATGGGAGTGCTGTCTCGCCTGCAAAATCAGTTAGACCGCATTCCACAGAACGAGCGGCAAGCCTTGCAACGCCGCATCGCACAGCTCACGATGGACTGTATCTACAAGGTCATCGTAAGCAATCCATCCAGGCAACACCTCAACACCTGTATTGAGAACCTCCGCCAAAAAGGACTCTTCCCCCTACCCGACCGGGACTATACGCCCAAGTACACCATGTTCAGACAGCTGGCGAACTCTGCGCTGGGCCGTACCATTCTGTTACACACACTACCCTTGCTGAAGAAAGAAAGATGAAGATTCTACTCATAGGCGAATACAGCAACGTACATGCCACGCTGGCCGACGGGCTGCGAGCTCTGGGACACCAGGTGACGGTGGCCTCCAACGGAGACTTCTGGAAAAACTATCCCCGCGACATCGACCTGGCCAGGAAGCCAGGCAAGATAGGCGGCATGCTGCTGATGGCAAAGATTCTCACCCTGCTGCCATCATGGCGCAACTACGATGTGGTGCAACTCATTGGCCCAATGTTCGTCGAACTGAAGGCCGAGCACAACTTCCGGCTTTACAAATACCTGCGCCGTCACAACAAGAAAGTGTTCTTAGGCGTTCACGGCAACGACCATTTTGTCATCGATGCCTGCTGCAACAAGAAAGTGCTACGCTACAGCGACTTCAACATCGGCGACCAGATGCGCGACAGCGATGACATCAGACAATGGAAGAAGCTATGGCTACACTCGCTGCGCGAGAAGATGAACAGATATATGGCAGCTACCGCCGACGGCATCACGCCAGGACTGTATGAATACTATGCCTGCTACCAGCCAGTCTTCCCTGACAAGACCTGCTTTATCCCTTATCCTATCAAGGTATTGCAGTCCCCGCAGCCCGAAGCCAGTAAAGAGCCACCCGGCAGCCGACCGTTGCGCGTCTTTATTGGCATCAGCAAGGGGCGCTCAGTCTATAAAGGTACCGACATCATGCTCAAGGCCGCCCAGCATGTGGCAGCAAAGTATCCGGAGAAGATGAAGCTGCAGATTGCCGAAGGGATTCCCTTTGCACAGTATGAGAAGATGATGGACGGCAGCGATGTACAGCTCGACCAGCTATACAGCTATACGCCCTCCATGAACTCGCTGCTGGCCATGTCGAAGGGGATTGTGGTCGTAGGCGGTGGCGAGCCAGAGAACTACGCCATACTGGACGAGACGGAACTGCGTCCTATTGTCAACGTCGAGCCCACCTACGAGAGTGTATGCCAGGAACTGGAGCAGCTCATTATGCACCCTGAGTGCATACCCACGATGAAACAGCAAAGCATTGCATACATAAAAAAGCATCACGACTATTTGAAAGTCGCGATGCAATACATAAGTTTCTGGAATCGCAGATTCCACTAATCTGATTACTCAGCAGCAGGAGCTTCCTCAGCGGGAGCCTCGGCAGCAGCGGCCTCAGCAGCCTTTGCAGCCTCTTCCTCAGCCTTGGCAGCAGCCTCGGCAGCCTTCTTCTCAGCCACCTTCTTGGCAATCTCCTCGTTGACAGCCTTCTCAGCCTTCAGGGCTGCTTCTGCAGCATCCTTCTTGGCCTTAGCCTCTTCGGCAGCTACCTTTTCAAGACCCTTCTGCTTGTCAGCCTTCCAGGCATCAAACTTCTTCTGGGCTGTAGCCTCATCGAAAGCGCCCTTCTTTACGCCACCACGCAGGTGCTTCATCAGGTATACACCCTCGCGGCTCAGAATGTTACGTACAGTGTCGGTAGGCTGGGCACCAGTCTCTACCCAATAAAGTGCACGCTCGAAATTCAAATCTACTGTGGCAGGATTGGTGTTAGGGTTGTAAGTACCAATCTTCTCAGTAAATTTACCATCACGTGGTGCTCTTGCGTCAGCGATAACGATACGATAGAAAGCATAGCTCTTGCGTCCGCCGCGCTGCAGTCTGATTTTTG
>CAMNPM010000055.1 GCA_946548065.1 uncultured Prevotella sp.
GTTCTTTTGGCTCGTTCGTATCAGCCGAGGGTACCGACTACACCATCCACTTCGACACGCAGATTGCTGCTACCTCTACCATTATTGCCATTCTGAGCATCTGTCTGGCTACCTATATCTATAAAGGTGAGAGCCAGCCTATTGCCGACCGCCTGTACAAAGCGTTCCCCAAGCTGCACCGTGCCGCCTACAAGCGCTTCTATCAGGACGAAATCTGGCAGTATGTCACCCACCGCATCATCTTCCGCTGCATCTCTACACCTATTGCCTGGTTCGACCGTCACGTCGTTGACGGCACGTTCAACTTCATGGCGTGGGGTGCCAACGAAGCTGGTGAGTCCTTGCGTCCCTGGCAGAGTGGCGATGTCCGTCAGTATGCCGTCTGGTTCCTCTCGGGTGCCGTAGCATTAACGTTAATCCTGCTTGCGATATAAATCGTAAATTGTAAATAGTCAAATTGTAAATTACATTTATGAGTATATTAACATTATTCGTTGTAATCCCCGCCCTGATGCTCGTCGGCCTTTGGCTGGCTAAGAGCCTCAATCAGGTGCGTGGCGTGATGGTGGCTGGCGCTTCGTGCTTGCTGGCCCTGTCCGTATGGCTGACCATCTATTTCGTTCAGCAGCGTGCAGCAGGTAATACCGACGTGATGCTGTTGACGGCTTCAACACCTTGGTTCAAGCCACTTAATATCGCCTATTCTGTTGGTGTCGATGGTATCTCTGTAGTGATGCTGCTCCTGTCGAGCATCATTGTCTTCACCGGTACCTTTGCCTCTTGGCAGCTGAAGCCCATGACCAAGGAGTATTTCCTTTGGTTCACCCTGCTTTCCACGGGTGTCTATGGCTTCTTCATCTGCACCGATTTGTTCACCATGTTCATGTTCTACGAGGTAGCGCTGATTCCCATGTACCTGCTGATTGGTGTATGGGGTTCCGGCAACAAGGAGTATGCTGCCATGAAGCTGACGCTGATGCTGATGGGAGGTTCCGCCCTGCTCATCATCGGTCTGCTGGGCATCTACTACTTCAGCGGAGCCACCACGATGAACGTCAACGAGATTGCAGCCATGCACAACATTCCCGTTGACATCCAGAAGATGTTCTTCCCCTTCATCTTCATCGGTTTCGGTGTGCTGGGCGCCCTGTTCCCCTTCCACACATGGTCGCCCGACGGTCATGCCTCAGCCCCCACGGCTGTCTCTATGCTCCATGCCGGTGTGCTGATGAAGCTGGGAGGCTACGGCTGCTTCCGCGTGGCTATGTATCTGTTGCCCGATGCAGCCAATGAACTGGCGTGGATATTCCTTATCCTCACCACCATCTCGGTAGTCTATGGTGCCTTCTCAGCCTGCGTACAGACCGACCTTAAGTACATCAATGCCTACTCGTCCGTGTCCCACTGCGGTCTGGTACTCTTCGCCCTGTTGATGATGACCAAGACCTCTTGTACCGGTGCTATTCTGCAGATGCTCTCTCACGGTCTGATGACGGCCCTCTTCTTCGCCCTCATCGGTATGATCTACGGTCGTACACACACCCGTGACATCCGCTATCTGGACGGATTGATGAAGATTATGCCGTTCCTCGCTGTGGGTTACGTCATTGCCGGTCTCGCCAACCTCGGTCTTCCTGGTTTCTCAGGCTTCATTGCTGAGATGACCATCTTCGTCGGTTCTTTCGAGAATCCCGATACGTTCCATCGTGTGGCTACCATCATTGCTTGTACGTCGATTGTCGTCACGGCAGTCTACATCCTGCGTGTTGTTGGTAAGATTCTGTATGGCGAGGTGAAGAATCCTCACTATCTGGAACTCACCGATGCTACATGGGACGAGCGCGTTGCCGTCATCTGTCTGATTGCCTGTGTGGCTGGTCTCGGCCTGTTCCCCTTGTGGGCAAGCAACGTCATCAATGATGCCGTAGGACCTATTCTCGAAAACATTATTAAATAAAGGAGATAAAGATTATGGGATATAGTCAATTTTTAAATATGGTGCCCGAGTTTTATCTCGTTTGCATTCTGTTAGTAGTCTTCTTCATGGATTTCTTCTTCTCGCGTAAAAGTGGGAGAGACCATGAGGTTTTTGGAGGAGTGGTCATCGGATTGATGCTCGTGCTGCCTGTACGCATCGCTTTCCTGTCAGAACCATCCGAGGCCTTTGGTGGCATGTATGTTGCTTCACAGGCTGCTAATGTCATGAAGGTTATCCTGAGCTTTGGTACGGTTATCGTGCTGATCATGGCTGAGCCGTGGTTGAAGAATGAGGCTCAGAAGCATCGTGGCGAGTTCTATCTGCTGATGCTCTCTACCTTGTTGGGTATGTTCATCATGGTCAGCAGCGGTTCGTTCCTGCTGTTCTTCCTCGGTCTGGAGACCGCCTCTGTGCCTATGGCCTGTCTGGTGGCTTTCGACAAGTTCAAGAAGAAGAGTGCCGAGGCTGCCGCCAAGTACATCCTCGTGGCTACGTTCTCCAGCGGTGTCATGCTCTATGGCATCTCGTTCGTCTATGCTGCCACAGGTACCCTCTACTTTGACGACGTCGCTAACGCCATCTTCGGCACCAATCCGCTCTACGAGGGCGTGACACCGTTGACCATCCTGGGTCTGGTGTTCTTCTTCAGCGGACTGGCCTTCAAGCTGTCGCTCGTGCCCTTCCACTTCTGGACGGCCGACACCTACGAGGGCGCTCCTACGCCTGTCACCGGTTACCTCTCCGTCTGCTCCAAGGGTGCTGCAGCCTTCGCTGCCATGGTCATCCTGACCAAGGCCTTTGCCCCGCTGGTAGAGTACTGGGAGTACATGCTCTATGTGCTCATCGTCCTCTCCATCACCATTGCCAACCTCTTCGCCATCCGTCAGAGCGAGCTCAAGCGCTTCATGGCCTTCAGCTCCATCTCGCAGGCCGGCTATATCATGTTGGCTGTCATTGGTGCCTCGCAGACCGGTATGGCGTCGCTGATGTACTACGTGCTGGTGTATGTCGTTGCCAACATGGCCGTCTTCACCGTCATCTCTACTGTCGAGCAGAATAACGGTGGCACGACTGCCATGTCAAGTTACGACGGACTCTACCAGACCAACCCCAAGCTGGCTTTCCTCATGACGCTGGCCCTGTTCTCGTTGGCTGGTATTCCTCCCTTCGCCGGCATGTTCTCGAAGTTCTTCGTCTTCATGGCCGCTGCTCAGCAGGGCTCTTTCTGGGCATACTTCGTAGTCTTCATCGCCTTGGTCAACACGGTAGTGTCACTCTACTACTACCTGCTCATCGTCAAGGCTATGTATATCAACAAGACGGAGACCCCGCTGCCAGCCTTCAAGACTGATGGCAACACCCGCTTTGCACTCGCCCTCTGCACTTTGGGCATCGCCCTCTTCGGCCTCTGCTCGTGCATCTACGAGTGGCTCTTTGCTGCGTCAGCCATGTAAACGCTATATATCCCCAACCAAAACAGCTGATACAGAAATGTATCAGCTGTTTTTATTGCGCCCCTGCTCAAAGCGTGTGCCCTTCCTCTTAAATGTTGTTAAGGAAAGGTCGGATTATGAGACTATCTCGTGGAATCTTCGTAATTTTGCGGCCAATAAATTTTTAGTGATTGATGTGGAATAAACCATACGGAATGAAAGAGGGCTTCGCCATTGGGGGAGCCCTGGTGATGGTTGGACTGCTGTTGCAACTGGGCTTGGGACCAGTCGACTGGAGTGCCTACAGCTGGCCTGTCAACGGTATTGTGCTGGCAGTATTTCTGAGTGTTATTGCTATGATCTACCAGTTGCGGAAGCGGGTGGCTGTACTGCAGTTTCTTGGCACCTACAAGGCCGCCATCCCTGTGCTGGTCTATGCCATCGTGCTAACCATCATCATGGGACTGACGCGACAGGAGGAGAATGGCACGTGGCTGAGCCATATGCTGACGTTCTGGCCCTTCGTGCTCGTCTATATGCTGATGGCCGTCGTGCTGGGACTGGTGGTGTTGGGCAGACTGTCGCACCTGACGAGTTGGCAGCGTGACGTGCCGTTCATGCTGAACCACCTGGGACTGTTTCTTGCCATGACTGCCGCCACGCTGGGCAATGCCGACATGCAGCGGGTAAAGATGATTGCGGTGGTGGGTGGACAGGAGTGGCGCGCGCTGACCGCTGAGCAGCGCATTGTGGAGATGCCCTTCACCGTTGAACTGAAGAAGTTTATCATGGAGACCTACGACAACGGGTCCCCCAAACGCTATGCCTCTGAGCTGCATATCGAGACCAGGTCGGGCGAGAGCGTGGAGACCACCGTAGAGGTGAACAAGCCCGCAGATGTCGAAGGGTGGAAGATATACCAATACAGCTATGACATGCAGATGGGTGCCATGAGTAGGACGAGCATCCTGGAACTGGTGAACGACCCGTGGCTGCCGCTGGTGTATGCAGGCATCTACATGATGCTGGCGGGTGCCGTGATTATGGCGCTCAAGGTGATATGCCGCAGGTTGCTGAACGCTACGGCCAAGGCCCGTTGGATTTACTTCGGCATCTTCTTGTTTGCTGCCACCTTTGCCTACTTCTTCTTCTCGTCCTACAATACCAAGACGCTGGTGCCAGCCCTGCAGAGTCCGTGGTTCGCACCCCATGTCTTTGTTTATATCTTTGCCTATTCGCTGCTGGCCATAGCAGCTGTGGTAGCAGCATGGAAACTGATTGACGACCTTGTCTACGTCAGCTTGGCATTTATGACCATCGGCATGCTCTTTGGTGCTTTGTGGGCCAAGGAGGCGTGGGGCCACTACTGGTCGTGGGACCCCAAGGAGACGTGGGCCGCCATTACGTGGTTTGCCTATCTGCTGTATGTGCACTACAGACAACTGCCCACCCACAAGCCCAAGCTCGCGCTGTGTGTGCTCATCATCTCGTTTGTGCTGTTGCAGATGTGCTGGTGGGGCATCAACTACCTGCCCTCAGCGCAAGGTTCCAGCGTTCATGTCTATAGCAGAGAATAAATAACAGTTGAGCCCACTCCGAAGGTGGGCTCAACTGCTGATTATTTCTTGAAGCGTTCCAGTTCTTCTTTGAGGAAGCGGGGCGTGTAGCCCTTGTCGCTATTGGCAACCTCCTCGGGTGTGCCCGTGGTGAGAACGGTGCCACCGCCACGACCGCCCTCAGGTCCTATGTCGATGATGTAGTCAGCCTGGCGGATGACGTCGAGGTTATGCTCGATGATGATGACCGTGTTGCCGCGGTCTACCAGGCGGCGGATGACGCCCATGAGGATGCGGATGTCTTCGAAGTGCAGACCCGTGGTGGGCTCGTCGAGGATGTAGAGTGTCTTGCCCGTATCCTTCTTGGAGAGTTCAGTAGCCAACTTGATGCGCTGGCTCTCACCGCCAGAGAGCGTGGTAGAGGGCTGACCGAGTTTGATGTATCCCAGTCCGACATCCTGTATGGTCTTGATTTTCTGCAAGATGTTGGGTACGTTTTCGAAGAATTCGCAAGCCTGGTTGATGGTCATGTCGAGCACGTCGGCAATGCTCTTACCCTTGAAGCGAACCTCCAACGTCTCGCGGTTGTAACGCTTGCCGTGACACTCCTCGCAAGGCACCTGGATGTTGGGCAGGAAATTCATCTCGATGGTCTTGTAGCCGTTGCCGCCACACGTCTCGCAGCGACCACCTTTCACATTGAACGAGAAGCGGCCAGGCTTGTAGCCGCGAATCTGTGCCTCGGGCAGGTTGACGAACAGCGAGCGGATGTCGGAGAAGACACCTGTATAGGTGGCGGGATTGCTGCGTGGTGTGCGACCGATAGGTGTCTGGTCGACGTTGACCACCTTGTCGATAAGTTCCAGCCCCTCGATGCTGTCGTAGGGCAGGGGAGCCTGCAGCGAGCGGTAGAAATGCTTGGAGAGGATGGGGTAGAGCGTCTCGTTGATGAGCGTCGACTTGCCCGATCCGCTGACGCCTGTGACGACGATGAGCTGACCCAGGGGGAATGCTACGTCGATATTCTTCAGATTGTTGCCGCGACAGCCAGACAGTACGAGTCGTTGGCTGCTGGTGGTAGTCTTTGCTGTAACACTGTCGCAGCATACGGAACCATTCAGGTAACGGGCGGTTAATGTGTCGGCCTTCAGCATGTCAGTGGGAGTGCCCTGGAAGACCACTTCGCCACCTTTGCGGCCAGCACGGGGGCCGATGTCGACGATATAGTCGGCATTGAGCATCATGTCGCGGTCGTGCTCGACGACGATAACGGTGTTGCCCAGGTCGCGCAGCTCCTTGAGAGAGCGGATGAGACGGTCGTTGTCGCGCTGGTGCAGACCGATGCTCGGCTCGTCGAGAATGTAGAGCACGTTGACCAACTGCGAACCAATCTGTGTAGCCAGACGGATGCGCTGACTCTCACCACCGGAGAGGCTGGCCGACTGGCGGTTCAGAGACAGGTAGTCGAGCCCCACATCCAACAGGAAGTCCAAACGGGTGCGTATCTCCTTGAGAATCTCAGTAGCTATCTGTTGTTGCTGGTGGTCGAGGTGTTTCCCCACCTCATCGAGCCATTGGCGCAGTTCGCTGAGGTCCATAGCCGCCAACTCGGAGATGTTCTTGTCCCACACCTTATAAGACAATGCCTCGCGGTTGAGGCGCTGGCCGTGGCACTCAGGACACTGGCACTCGGCCAGAAACTGCTCGGCCCACTTCTCAGAACCCAGCGACGGCCCACGGCGCGACGCCGGCGTGCTGTCGTCATCGTCCATGACGGAGCGCAGGTACTTGATGACGCCGTCGTAGTCGACGAAATAGTCGCTGGAGGTGTGTACCAGATCCTTGTCGATGCGTACAGACTCAATGGTGCCATAGAGTATCTCGTTGAAGGCATCGTCAGGGATGTCCTTAATGGGTGTCTTCAGGTCGCAGTCGTAGTTGCTGAGGATGGCCGCTATCTGCCAGAAAATCATCTGGTTTTTGTACTTGCCCAGCGGCACAATGCCACCCTCGTGGATGGACAACTTGCGGTTGGGAATAACCTTGGTGAGGTCTATCTCGTTGATGTAGCCCAGTCCCTTGCAGCGCGGACAGGCACCTTGCGGCGAGTTAAACGAGAAGGTGTTGGGGGCAGGGTCGCTATAGGAGATGCCCGTCGTGGGACACATCAGACGGCGCGAGAAGTGTTTGACATCGCCCGTTTCGTGGTCCATAATCATCAGCAGGCCCTCGCCCTGCTTCATGGCCATCTGAACGCTCTTCTTCAACCTGTCGTCAGCCCCCTTTACCGCCATGCGGTCAATCACCACCTCGATGTCGTGGTTCTTGTAGCGGTCTACCTTCATGCCTGGCGTCAGCTCCCTGACCTCGCCATCGACGCGAACGTGGAGGTAGCCCTTGCGGCGCATCGACTCGAAGAGCTCGCGGTAGTGGCCCTTACGACTCTTGATGAGTGGCGCCAGGATGAGAATCTTCTTGCCGGCATAGTCTTGCTGAATCATCTCGATGACCTTCTCCTCGGTATATTTCACCATCGGTTCGCCCGTCTCATAGCTATAGGCCTTGCCGGCACGGGCAAAGAGCAGACGCATGTAGTCGTAGATTTCCGTGGTGGTGCCAACGGTAGAACGCGGATTCTTGTTGGTGGTCTTCTGCTCGATGCTGATGACGGGCGACAGGCCTGTTATCTTGTCGACGTCAGGACGCTCCATGCCGCCCAGAAAGTTGCGGGCATAGGCAGAGAACGTCTCAATATAGCGGCGCTGCCCCTCGGCAAAGATGGTGTCGAAGGCCAGCGACGACTTGCCGCTGCCGCTGAGACCCGTGATGACGGTCAGCGAGTTGCGGGGTATCTCGACGTCGATATTCTTCAGGTTGTGGACACGAGCACCGAAGACTTGGATTTTTTCCATTTTGATGTAATGGGGTTAATGAGTATTCTTATGGGTTGGTGTTGTCCACCGTATTGAAGTTGCGCAGCAAGTTGACATCGCGACGAATCTCGTAGTCCATGCCGTCAGCACCACGGGCCTTGACATAGACATAGTAGACACCGTCCTTGACGGGATGCCCGTTGTGGGTGCCGTCCCAGCCACGGTTCTCGGTAGACCAGTCGGTCCAGTCGTAGAGCTTCTGGCCGTGACGATTAAAGATGTACGCGTGGAACTCGACGATGCTCTTGGTGTTGGTCTTCGCCTGGAAAAAGTCGTTGACGCCGTCACCGTTGGGCGAGAAGGCGTTGGGCATCTCCAGATGGCTGTCGCTGATGGTGATGGTGATGCTCTGCGTGTTAACGATGTCACCGTCCTGTACTACGTTCAGGGTTATGACATTCTTTCCAGCAGCAGTAAACGTGTAGCTGGTGTTCTCCTCATAGCGCGCCACGTTGATGCCTGCCGTCGAGTTGGTGATGTGCCACTCAATAGAGGCCCCTTCGTCCAGACTGGAGGGGTTGGATGTGAACTCGACAAAGAGTGGAGCCTCGGCAGTAAAGTCGTCGGTCTCTTCCACCTCGACACCTTTCTTGTCTGTGTATGTAGCCTTCAACTCAATGTCTGCAAAGGCTGTCTTCGTCAGCAGACAAAAGGCAAAAATGGTCAATAATCTACCTATTTTCATGTTCATGTGCGAATATTTGTGCAAAATTACGGAAAAAAGTAGAACTTACGCATCTTTTTTTGTAATTTTGTAGCGCAAAAATGAAAAATAGTGGTTTATGAAACAATTCTTAAGATATTTTTTCATGCTGACGGTGCTTTCGTTTGTCACAGAGACAGCGTTGGCTCAGGTGCAGAATTTCAAAGAACTACATAAGGTCAAGCGCAAGGAAACTATCTTCGGCATAGCCCGTGACAACGGGCTGACCATTGACGAACTGATAGCTGCCAATCCGGAGATGAAGACACCAGGCTATGAGTTGCGTAAGGGTGACTACATCAGGATTCCCTATCCACCCAAGCACCCGGAGCTGGAAAGTGTCACCCCCCAGCCGCAGATGCCCACCAAGCCCGTCGTCGTGGAGCGCGACATGCGCAACCGCGAACTGAGGGTAGGCGTCATGCTGCCCCTGCACAACGACAATGGCGACGGCAAACGTATGGTGGAATACTATCGTGGCGTCTTGATGGCCTGCGACAGTCTGCGCACCCACGGCATCTCTACCGATGTGCGTGCATGGAACGTGGCAGAGAATGCCGACATCCAGAAGGTGTTGAAAGACCCCAAGGCTGCCGAGTGTGACCTGATTATCGGTCCGCTGTACACCAAGCAGGTGAAGGCGCTGGGTGACTTTGCCGTGAAGAATGACATCCGCTTGCTGATACCTTTTTCTATTAACAGCAACGAGGTGTTCGACAATGGCAACCTCTTCCAGGTGTTCCAGAACGGCAACCAGACCAACAACAGCTACGTGTTCCGCTTCTACCAGCGCTTCAAGAACAGCCATGTCGTGATTATCGACTGCAACGACTCGACGAGTACGAAGGGTAGCTTCACCACCGTGCTGCGTCGTAAGCTGGACCAGGAAGGTGCCTCCTACTCGCTGACCAATCTGAAGTCGAGTGAGACGAAGTTCAAGCAGAGTTTCTCAACGACCAAACACAATGTGGTGGTGCTGAACACCAGTCGTTCGCAGGAGTTGAACGTAGCCTTTGCCAAGCTCAACGGTCTGCTGATGACGGTACCCACGCTGCAGATATCGATGTTCGGATATCCGGAGTGGCTGATGTATATCCGCCAGCATCTGGACAACTTCTATAAGTTCGACACCTTTATCCCGTCAACCTATTACATGAGTCCGCTGTCGCATCGTGGTGAGCATTTCAAGAAGAAGTACCGCTGGAACTTCCATCAGGACATGCAGCCCTATCATCAGCGCTATGCCGTGACGGGCTTCGACCAGGCATACTTCATGATTAAGGGTCTGCACATGTATGGCAAGCAGTTTACGGGCGCTTCGGGCATGGTAGGCTACACACCGCTGCAGACACCGCTGCATTTTGAGCGCATCGGCAATGGCGGCATGCAGAACCGTGCCATCCTATTTGTGCACTATACGAAGGACAACAAGATTGAAACCATCAATTTCTAAAATGAAAAGTGAATAGTGAAAAGTGAATTATTGAAATACCTTCTGTCTCTTTGCCTATTGGCTTTTCTCCCCATGACTGCTGACGCTCAGGTGGGTGACTATCGTACCGACCTGGCTATTGGCGGTAGTGCCGGTTGCGTGATGAGTAATGTGGGCTTTGTGCCTGACGTGCCCCAAAGCATGCTGATGGGTTACACGGCAGGTCTCTCGGTACGTTATACTTGCGAGAAATACTTCAGCAGTGTCTGTTCTATTGTTGGTGAGGTGAACGTTACGAAGGGCGGATGGAAGGAAGATATCCGTGATGCCGACAATAATCCCGTTTACTATGCGGACGATGTGAACAAGACGTCACCGCTGAGCTATGAGCGTTCGATAACCTATCTGCAGATTCCCTTTATGGCACGTCTGGGATGGGGGCGTGAGCGTAAAGGGCTGCAGGCTTTCTTCCAGGTCGGTCCGCAGATAGGTCTCTATCTGGGCGAGTCCACCAAGACGAATGTTGTGTTAGGTTATGGCACCGCCAACCAGCGCGCCTCGCAGGTTGTGGCTCAGGACACGCTGGCAGTACAAAACAAGTTTGACTACGGCATTGCTGCTGGTGGCGGCATAGAACTGTCCATTCCCAAGGTGGGACACTTCATTCTGGAGGGTCGCTACTACTATGGTCTGGGCAACATCTTCAAGAACTCGAAGAGCGACTACTTCGGCAAGTCCAACCACGGACAGATAGTCATCAAGGCCACCTATCTCTTCGACATTATCAGAACACGAAATCCTAAAATAAAATAAGAAGAATTATGTTTGAAAATCAACCGAAAGGTCTTTTTGCGTTGGCACTGGCCAACACGGGCGAGCGCTTTGGTTACTATACCATGCTGGCC
>CAMNPM010000056.1 GCA_946548065.1 uncultured Prevotella sp.
AGCGGATGCAAAGGTACGACTATTTTTCGAAACACCAAAACTTTTCCAAGAAAAATTTGCATTTTCTACCAAAAAAAACTTGGAACTTGACTAATATCAAGTCCCAAGTATGACATACATTATTATATTGTCAATAAACGAGGCTATTCTCCATCGGGAGCCTGTCCGATGAGCTCCATGAACTCATCCAGTTTGGGAGTAATGATAATCTGTGTCCTGCGGTTGCGTTGTCTACCCTGCTCTGTAGCGTTCGACTGCAGCGGGTTGTACTCGCCACGTCCGCCAGCAGTGAGGCGCTTGGGGTCTACGCCGTAGTTATTCTGCAAAGCTTGAACCACTGAAGAAGCACGCAGACAGGAGAGGTCCCAGTTGTTGCGGATGTTCTCTCGCGAGATGGGTACATCGTCGGTATTTCCCTCAATGAGAACGTCATAGTCCTTATAGTCCTTGATAATTTTGGCAATCTTGGAGAGAGTCTCCGCTGCCCGGTCACTAATTTCGTAGGAGCCACTCTTGTAGAGCATGTTATCGGCCAGTGAGATGTAAACGACACCCTTGAGCACCTGCACATCAACCTCCTTGAGTTCTTCCTTCGAGAGCGAGCGCGTGAGGTTGTTGGTAAGCACCATGTTGAGCGAGTCGCTTTTCGACTTCACCTCCACCAGATGGCGTATATACTGGTTAGACTCGTTGATCTGGTCGACCAGTTTCTCTATAGACACGTTATTCTGGCTGGCATTCGAGAGGCTTTGTTCGAGCGAAGACTGCAATGTCTGATTGGTACGACGAAGTTCAGCCAACTGCTCTTCCAGACTGGCTACGCGGGTATTTGATGCCGCCAGTTGCTCCTTGGTATTCTGATAGTTAGTCTGCAGCGCCTTGTTTTCCTCCTGGCAAGCCACAAGGTCTTTCTTTGATGCACAGCTGGTAGTCAGCAATACTGCTGCCAGCGAAATCATGAAAACACTTTTCTTCATATTCTAATCGAGTTAAATTAATACTGTTTGCGGATGCAAAGTTAATCATTAGACGCACAAAAGTTTATAAAGTTGCTTTGTTTTAGATATTTTTAAGTAACTTTGACTTACGTCGAAATTACTCTGGTTTCGGAAAAGCCCAAATAAATTTGGCTTTTCTCTCAACTTTTCGTAACTTTGCACCCAAATTAACTATAATAAGGTATAAAGGATTATGATACTCTTTTTCAAAACTCCCCAGAAAAGTGTGATTGCCACTGAGGTGAATCACCCGCTGAACGAACAAGATGTGAAGGAACTATGCTGGCTTTATGGCGATGCCAAGCTGATGAACGACGCGACGCTGAGCGGCTATTATGTCGGTCCGCGTCGCGAGATGGTGACCCCTTGGTCGACCAATGCTGTAGAGATTACGCAGAACATGGGTCTGAGCGGCATCCAGCGCATAGAGGAGTATTTCCCCGTAGAGTCTGACGATGCTGACCACGACCCCATGCTGCAGCGCATGTACAACGGTCTGGATCAGGACATCTTTACCATCAATATCCAGCCCGAACCCATCAAGTATGTAGACAATCTGGAGGAATACAACGAGCAGGAAGGTCTGGCGCTGAGCCCTGAGGAGATAGAGTATCTGCACAAGATAGAGAAGGAGAACGGTCGCCCGCTGACGGACTCAGAGATTTTCGGTTTTGCCCAGATCAACTCAGAGCACTGCCGCCACAAGATATTCGGCGGCACTTTTATCATCGACGGCAAGGAGATGGAGTCGAGCCTGTTCCAGATGATCAAGAAGACCACGCAGGAGAATCCCAACAAGATACTGTCTGCCTACAAGGACAATGTAGCCTTTGCGCAAGGTCCTGTGGTGGAGCAGTTTGCCCCTGCCGACCAGTCGACGAGCGACTACTTCCGGGTAAAGGACATTGAGAGCGTCATCTCATTGAAGGCCGAGACGCACAATTTCCCGACAACGGTAGAGCCGTTCAACGGAGCCGCTACAGGTACTGGCGGTGAAATACGCGACCGTATGGGCGGCGGTGTAGGTTCGTGGCCTATCGCCGGAACAGCGGTGTATATGACAGCTTATCCGAGGTTGACCTCCCCCGACCCCTCCGAAGGAGGGGAGACGGTGCGCGACTGGGAGGAGCTGTTGCCTGCCCGCAAGTGGCTGTACCAGACACCTGAGCAGATACTGATCAAGGCCTCGAACGGAGCTTCCGACTTCGGCAATAAGTTCGGCCAGCCGCTGATTTGCGGCAGTGTGCTGACGTTTGAGCATCAGGAGACCGCTCCCGCCCAAGGTGGGGAGACAAAATATGCCTACGACAAGGTGATTATGCTGGCTGGTGGTGTGGGCTACGGCACCAAGCGTGACTGCTTGAAGAAAGAGCCCCAGAAGGGCAACAAGGTCGTAGTGGTTGGTGGTGACAACTACCGCATCGGACTGGGTGGCGGCAGTGTGTCATCGGTAGACACCGGCCGCTATTCGAATGGCATCGAGCTGAATGCCATCCAGCGCGCCAACCCTGAGATGCAGAAGCGTGCCTACAACTTGGTGCGCGCGCTGTGCGAGGAAGACCAGAACCCCGTAGTCAGCATCCACGACCACGGCAGTGCCGGCCATCTGAACTGCCTCTCCGAGCTCGTTGAGGAGTGTGGCGGCGAGATAGACATGACCAAGCTGCCCATCGGTGACAAGACGCTGTCGGCCAAGGAGATTATTGCCAACGAGAGTCAGGAGCGCATGGGTCTGCTGATAGACGAGAAGCATATCGAACATGTGCAGAAGATAGCCGAGCGCGAGCGCGCCCCGATGTATGTCGTAGGCGAGACCACTGGCGATGCCCACTTCTCATTCAAGCAGGGCGACGGCGTGAAGCCCTTCGACTTGGACGTAGCCCAGATGTTCGGCCACTCTCCGAAGACCATCATGAAGGACAAGACTGTGGAGCATACTTATGAAGATGTGACTTACAGCCAAGACAAGATAGAAGAATACCTGGAGCGCGTGTTGCAGTTGGAAGCCGTAGCCTGCAAGGACTGGCTGACGAACAAGGTAGACCGCTCCGTGACGGGTAAGATAGCCCGCCAGCAGTGCCAGGGCGAGATTCAGTTGCCGCTGAGCGACTGCGGTGTGGTGGCCCTCGACTATCGTGGTCGCAAGGGAATCGCTACCGCCTTGGGCCATGCTCCCCAGGCTGGTCTGGCCGACCCAGCCGCAGGCTCGGTGCTGAGCGTAGCCGAAGCCCTGACCAATATCGTGTGGGCTCCGCTGGCCGACGGCATGGAGTCGCTGTCGCTGAGTGCCAACTGGATGTGGCCTTGTCGCTCGCAGGAGGGTGAGGATGCCCGCCTGTATGCTGGCGTGAAGGCCCTGTCGGACTTCTGCTGCGAACTGCATATCAATGTACCTACGGGTAAGGACTCGCTCTCGCTGACCCAACAGTATCCCAATGGCGAGAAGATTATCTCGCCGGGAACGGTGATTGTCAGTGCCGGAGGCGAGGTGAGCGATATCCGCAAGGTGGTGAGCCCAGTGGTGAAGAACGACAAGCATGCCTCGCTGTATCATATCGACTTCTCGTTCGACGAGCAGCGTCTTGGCGGCTCGGCCTTTGCACAGAGCCTGGGCAAGGTGGGCAGCGACGTGCCTACAGTGAAGAATGCAGAATACTTTGCCGACGCCTTCATGGCTGTGCAGCAGCTGATAGAGAAGGGCTGGGTGATGGCTGGTCACGACATCTCTGCGGGCGGTCTGATTACTACTTTGCTGGAGATGACGTTTGGCAACACGAAGGGCGGCATGCGCATCAACTTGCACGACCTGCTGCCCGCTGGAGAAGCAGCTGGCACAGCGGCTCCAGACGTGGTGAAGACGCTGTTTGCCGAGAACCCCGGTGTGGTGATTCAGGTGAGCGACGAGCACAAGCAGGAGTTCCGGGAGTTTATGGAGGACTGCGGCGTGGGCTTTGCCAAGATAGGCTATACTACGGATGACAGCCGCGAGATAGTGGTGGTTTATCCTAGTGATTCTAGTAAAAATAGTAGGACTAGCGAGATTAGCTTCGACATTGACCGTCTGCGCGACATCTGGTATAAGACTTCCTATTTGCTCGACCGCAAGCAGAGCATGGGCGGCAAAGCCAAGGAGCGCTATGAGAACTACAAGAAGCAGCCGCTGGAGATGAAGTTCAATCGTGACTTCACGGGCATGCTGAAGCAGTACGGCATCTCGGCCGACCGTCGTGAGAAGACGGGCATCAAGGCCGCCATCATCCGCGAGAAGGGTACCAACGGCGAGCGCGAGATGGCCTACTGCCTGTATCTGGCTGGCTTCGACGTGAAGGACGTGATGATGACCGACCTCATCAGCGGGCGCGAGACACTGGAGGATATTAATATGATTGTCTTCTGCGGCGGATTCTCCAACAGCGACGTGCTGGGCTCGGCAAAGGGATGGGCAGGAGCCTTCCTCTTCAATCCCAAGGCCAAGGAGGCACTGGATAAGTTCTATGCCCGCGAGGACACGCTGTCGCTGGGCATCTGCAACGGCTGCCAGCTGATGGTGGAACTGGGACTTACTGGCGCAGCGGGAGCCAAGATGCTGCACAACGACAGCCATAAGTTCGAGTCTGAGTTTATCTCGCTGACTATCCCTCAGAACAACAGCGTGATGTTCGGCTCGCTGAGTGGCAACAAGCTCGGCTTGTGGGTGGCCCACGGCGAGGGCAAGTTCCATCTGCCCGAGGCTGAAGACAAATACCATGTGATAGCCAAGTACAACTATCACGGCTATCCCGCCAACCCCAACGGCAGCGACTACGACGTGGCCGGCATCTGCTCCGAGGACGGTCGCCACCTGTGCATGATGCCCCACCTGGAGCGCGCCGTGTTCCCCTGGCAGTGTGCATGGTATCCTGAGCGCCGCCGCATGGACGAGGTGACTCCGTGGATTGAAGCTTTTGTCAATGCCCGCAAGTGGGTGGAAGGAAGGAAAAAATGAGAAATGAATAATGAGAATGCAAAGCCACACTTTGCACCTTTAGGTTAAAGAAATGAGTAATGTAGCGAACCTCTATTGGGAATCGTTCCGCACATTCTTTAAGATTGGCATGTTCACCCTTGGTGGTGGATATGCCATGATTCCGATTATCGAGCAAGAGGTGGTGAACCGCCACCGCTGGGTGGACAGGCAGGAGATGCTCGACCTGATAGCCATTGCCCAGAGCTGCCCGGGGGTGTTTGCCATCAACATTTCCATCTTCGTGGGCTACAAGCTGCGCAAGGTTCGCGGCGCGATAGCTACTGCGCTGGGCACTGCCCTACCCTCGTTCCTGATTATCCTGGCCATCGCGATGTTCTTCCACCAGGCTGAGGACAACCGCGTGATAGCCGCCATGTTCCGCGGCATCCGCCCGGCCGTGGTGGCGCTGATAGCCGTGCCGACGTTCAACCTGGGCAGGCAGGCGGGCCTGAACCAGTTCACCATCTGGATTCCCATCGTGTCGGCCTTGCTGATATGGCTGATGGGGGTAAGCCCTATCTGGATTATCATTGCTGCCGGCATCGGTGGATACATCTGGGGGAAAATGAGGAATGAAAGGAATGAAAGAAATGAAAATGAAGGAATGAAGCAATGATATTCTTCTGGTTATTTGTAACGTTTTTCGAGATTGGGCTCTTTGGCTTTGGCGGCGGCTACGGCATGCTGTCGCTCATCCAGCACGAGACGGTGGAGCACTGGCACTGGCTGTCGGCCAGCGAGTTTACCGACATCGTAGCCATCTCGCAGATGACGCCAGGACCTATCGGCATTAATTCCGCCACCTACTGCGGCTACACGGCCATCAAG
This sequence comes from uncultured Prevotella sp., assembly GCA_946548065.1. GTDB lineage: Bacteria > Bacteroidota > Bacteroidia > Bacteroidales > Bacteroidaceae > Prevotella. The sequence continues at coordinate 5,833 of CAMNPM010000056.1, forward strand.
AACGCCGGCTTCTCGATGCCCATGGCCATCCTCGGCTCAGCCACGGCCACCTTCGCACTCGTGCTGCCCTCGCTGATACTGATGGTCCTCATCAGCCGCATGTTCATGAAGTACATGCACCACCACAGCGTAGAGTCCGTCTTCAAGGGCCTGCGCCCCGCGGTGGTAGGACTGCTGGCCGCCGCCACGCTGCTGCTGATGACGCCAGAGAACTTCTGCACTCCCAACGAGGACATCTGGCAGTTTTCCATTAGCTGCTTCCTCTTCGCAGCCGCCTTCTATGGCGTACTGGTGGTCAAGATCAATCCCATACGCATGATTGTCTACTGCGCACTGGCCGGACTGGTGCTGCTGTATTAGCAAGCCTGCCACTATTGACATAACCTTCTGGCATACAATCATATAGAAGGTGGCAGTAGAGTGGCAGTAGTGGCAGTATATCCTGTAATTTAACTTATTTTTATTGTTTTTTCGCTAAAAACTACAAACCAAAGCGAAGCTTCGCATCTTAGCCTTTCAACCCAGCCATGGACTCCCCTCAGGGCAGCCAAAATTCTCAGGGTGAGAATCCGGTATTCTCAACGTGGGAATTCTTTATTCTCACCGTGAGAATTTATTCTGGCCAGGAGAGCTCGCCGCTGAAGGCGATGCCTTCGAGGTTGCGGGGCTGGACATCGATGGAAGCCTGGCCGTTGTCGAACACTTCAAGGCGGTAGTTTATCACGTCTTCACCGCTGTCAGCGGTCATCGTGATAATACGCAGGCCCTTGGGCGCAGGCTGGTCATGGTACTTGCTGATGAGAGCTGTGAAGTTGAGTCCCTTAGGCTGGCCAAAGGGTGCGCTGAAGGCGCGTCCGATATAGGGCAAGTAGGACACGAGGGTGTCGCCCCTGACCTCGAGCGACCAGTCGCTGGCAATGTTGCGCGACGGACCGCGCATGGGGTACATCTCCTTGACGTCAATGGTGTAGCGGCGGTCATCGAGTGCTGCCTTTACTTGCCGGATGCGCTCAGCCTTCTCGGCTGGTGTCAGTGAGCTACAGCCAACAATGCTGGTCACGAATGCCACCAGCATCAGGCATATCCGTTGTAAGCCAATATTCTTGTATGTCATCCTCATACTAAAGTCTCATGTCTTATCCTCGTGCAAAGTTAAGGATAAGTATCGACATACGCAACTATTGTGTGTGTTTTTTTTGAAAATTGTTTGTTCGTTTCACCGACTCAATACCGATCTGGAGCCGAATTAACAATGGTTAAACAAAAAAGGCACCCTCTAAAGAAGGTGCCTTAATGATTGGTTTATGCTTCGCAATCGCTTAGAGAGCGAACTTGTAACCCAGAGAAATGGTGAACACTGAGTGACGAGAATCAGCATCCTTGATAGCCTTGGTAGCATAGATGTTGTAACGAGCATCCAGCACGAAGCTCTGATACTCATAAGACAGACCTACAGGGATAGCAAACTGGAAAGACTTGATGCCATCTTCAATCTTACCCTTCTCGCTCTCTGAGAAAATATTCTGTCCAGCAATGGTAACGTTACCCTCAGCATCATATTTCTTAGATATACAGAAACCAGGCTGGATACCAGCCTTAACAGCCAGTCCAGGAATGACGTAGTACTGAGCCAGAATAGGGATGTTCAGGTAATCAAGCTTATAAGTAGCCTTAGCACCACCAGAAACAACGACATTAGCTACACTCTCACTTTCGCTCCAATCCTGCTTCACACCCTGCATAGAGTAGAACAGACCAGCAGTAACACCGAACTTCTCAGCTACGCCATACTCTGCCTCAACACCTGCGATTACACCTGGACGAGTTTTCTTATAATCAAACTTCGTCATAGTAGCAATGTTCAAACCAACTGTGGGCTTCAGAGTAATCTGACCAACCTCGTTCTGTGCAAATGCGCCGATGCTCATGAGCATCATGGCAGCAATCATCATCAACTTCTTCATACTTTTTTCCTTTCTTTAAAATGAATAAAAATTTGTTTTAACGGTGCAAAGATATAAAAATATTGAATACGAAGCAAGTATTTCTTTAAAAAAAAGTTGTGTGCTCGCGTACATTCTTAATTTATGTCAATTCCAGAGTACACATAAAAGCCAACATTCATTAAAAAGCCCCACTCCTCAGGAGAGAAGCAGGGCAGAAAAAATCGTACTATTCGTTTAGAGGTCGAACTTATAGCCGACGGTTATCTGGAATACGCTGTTGCGCTGGCTGCCGTTGCCCTTATTCGTCTTGCTCAAACCCAGGTTGTAACGAGCGTCAAAGACGAAATCCTTGTACTCGTACGAAGCGCCAAAAGGAATAGACAGTTCTATGGTCTGGCACGAACTTGTCACCGTTGTGGTATTGTTGCCCGAATGTTGTTTGGCAGAAGCGATGATACCAGGCTGAAGGCCCACCTTCAGCGCAAAATCCTTTACTACATAGAAATTAGCCATCAGAGGAATGTTGATTTCGAGTAGAGAAAGAGAATTATCTCCCTCTAACTCGCAACCTTGCATGGAGAGCAAAGCACCACCAGACAGACCAACAAGGTCACTCAGCTGATACATTACATCAGCACCACCGGCCATACCGAACTTGATGCTATTGCCATTCACGTCGCCAGCAAGATTAGCCAAGTTGAAACCTACCTTCGGAATAATCGAGATGGAACCCACACGATGCTGAGCACTAATCGAGACAGCCATACACATGGCAACTGCCAACATAATAATCTTCTTCATAATCTTAATTTTTTTAATGAATAATTATTGTGAACTAAAACCATCTAAGCAGTTATGCATTTGCAAATATAAAACATTATTTTGGGAAATGCAAATATTTTTAAGAAAAAGTTGCGTCTTAGGCGATTATTATCCAAAAATGCATGTTAACTGCCTGAAAATCCCGTCAGTAGCCACAGACTATTTATGCTTCTTGTAGTACTCTACAGCCCGTTTGATATTTTCTTGCATTGCCTTCGAGGTAAAGGTAGCTCCCGTGACAGCATCCACATCGGCAACGGTACCTTTCTTGACATTCATACCCTCATACTTGTTGAGCATGCCCTTCTTGACCATTGCCACATATTTGGGGCCATCCATTGTCTTCAGGGGCACCACCTTGACAATCTTGTTCTTCTTGATATGAACCTCCACAGGCGTGGGACCGTTGTAGCCTTCTATATCCTGCCCGAGCGTAGTGGTGTTGATGATATATGTACCGTTCTTCTCTTTCTTCATGACGTCCTGAGCATTAGCAGCGACGCATGCCACTGCCAGCATCAGAACCGATAACATTCTTTTCTTCATTTTTTCTTTTCCATTTATTGTCGAGAATTCGGGATGTCGACATATCAATATATCAACATCCCGAAATTCCTTAATTCTTAAAACCTTATTTATATAATGGGCCGAAGTTCTGGCAGGCACGATAGTCGGCCCCTTCCTTGTCCATACCGAAGGCATTCCAGCAGGCAGGACGGAAGATGTCCTTGTCCGCGATGTTGTGCATGCAGACAGGGATGCGCAGCATAGCACACAGTGTGATGAGGTCGGCACCCACATGACCATAGCAGATGGCTCCGTGGTTGGCACCCCAGTTGTTCATCACCGAATAGACATCCTTGAAGGCATCCTTCGTGGCATCCAGACGCGGAGCAAACCAAGTGGTAGGCCATGTGGGGTCAGTACGCTTGTCAAGCGTGTCGTTCACCTCCTTGGGCAGATCAACGGTCCATCCCTCAGCAATCTGCAGTGCAGGACCCAGTCCTGCCACGAGGTTCAGTCGCAGCATGGTCATGGGCATGCCACCGCGAGTGAGGAAGTGGCTCGAATAGCCGCCGCCACGGAAATAGTCACGATCGGCAGGCATCCAGTTGGTAGCCTTCAGGCAGGCTTCCATATCCTCCTGGCTCAGTTCCCAGTGGGGCTTCATCGTGGGCTGCCCGTCCTCATCGCTGATGGCTCCCGTAGCATCCAGCGTCGTAGCACCACTATTGATCAGGTGTATGAACCCGGCGGCGGCACCGCCTTCGGGCTTCCAACCGCTCACGCGCTCTACGGCCTCCGGGCTCCAGTAGGTACGGATGTCGCTGAACATCACGCCACGGTTGGTCAGCAGATGACCAAACAGCATCGACATGCCATTGAGGAAGTCGTTCTCCGTAGCCAGAGTATAAGCCTCGCGCGGTCCGTTCCAGTCGAACGAGGTACACATCATGGCCTCGGGGAAGTCGAAGTTGGGCTTATAGTCCGTCCACTGGCGCTGCCCCTGCACACCGGCAGCAATGGCATTGTGGCCGATGGCCTCCTCCTTGTAGCCCATCTGCAGCAGTTTCTCAGAGCCTTGCATCAAGTCGCGGATAATCATCATGTTCTTCACCGTGAACTCCCAGTCCTCGTCCTTCTCCTGGCGGTTCTTGCCCTTGCCCTTGCCGTTGAAGGTGGTCATGGATACGCCGGGGAACAGCGGGCGGTCTTCGTTGTAGTCGTGGCCCTCCTGCGGCTTGCAGTATTTCTCTACCCACTGCATGGCCTTCTCAAACTCCTCCTTGTCATAGATGCCATAGTCTACGCGGCGCAGAATCTCCACCAGCGAGACATACTCCGTACGCATGCCTAAATACTGCTGCAGGAAGTCGGCATTGACTATCGAGCCGGCAATACCCATACAGGTGTTGCCGATGGACAGGTAGCTCTTGCCGCGCATCGTGGCCACCGCCTGGGCGGCACGGGCAAAGCGCAATATCTTCTCAGCAGCATCCTGCGGAATGGTGTTGTCGGGCAAGTCCTGCACATCG
>CAMNPM010000057.1 GCA_946548065.1 uncultured Prevotella sp.
TTCATTTTTGATTAATATTGATTAATAAACTCAACCCCGGCTCTGGGTACGAGTTAAGCTCGATGATAATCGCTAAACCTCTAAAAATAAGAGATTTAGCGATTTTTCTTTTCTCAAATTTCCCCACATTTTCCCCACATCTGCAAGTTTTCGTGCAAAGTGACTCCCATTTTCCCCACTAGAAAAGCACGAACTAGGGATGAATGGCAGATTCATTACCTTAATAAAGAGTGTATTGCAGGAAACCAATGAATGTACTTAATTGCAAATCAATATGATTAAACATCTATATTTCGGCAGTTAGAACTGCCAAATTTATTTTTTGTTGCTTTCGACGAACGAATTTAACTGTATGCTTCCCAAATCTAAATCCAGTTCAAGTTGCCGGATGGTGGTCAGCCCTTTTGAGGCTCTCACCTTATATCTCACGTCGCCCCAGTTCCACACAGGCACACGCACCAGCACCCCGACATTCCAGAATCCGCCAAACTTCCGCTCGAAACCGTTGAAAGTATTGGGATTCGACACTGCATAGCCACCCGTCAGCATCACCTGCGGCAGGTTGCCCGCCTTCATCAGGTTCGTTGCCTGGCGCGAAATGTCCACGGTGTTCTGGAGCATCCTCAGTTCAGGGCGGTTTTCGAATGAAGAGTGAAGAGTGAAGAATGAAGAATTTGCTGCCGCGCTGGAAGTCTCGCCACCTTGTGCGGTAGCAAATTCTTCACTCTTCACTATTAACTTTTCACTCTCCGAAACTGGCAGTCCACAAATCTGACACAGCAGCATCTTCGACAGCGTCAGTCCGTCAGTAACCTTCGTGAGAGCCATCTCCGCCTCGTTCACCTTCACGCTGACACTCAGCGCATCACTACGCGTAGCCACACCGTCCGTCATCATCTTTCCCACATCGGTTTCCAGCTTCCTCACTAGTTCAAGGTAACTCTCGGCCAACCGTTGCTTATGGGAGAGCGACACCACCTGCCAGTAGGCCTGGTCCACGCTGTAGAGCGTAGCCTGACGTCGGGTCTCAGCAGCATTCTCAGCCATCTGTTCCGACAGGTCAGCCATCTTGTTGGCAGCCACGATAGCCCCACCCATATAAAGCGGTTGCGTCAGCAGAATGGAGCCCGCCCAGATGTTGCGTGTATCGGTGCGCAGAGCGTCCACCAAATGCTGTCCCTTATCGTTCAGCGCTCCCGCCATCTGGCTCAGGTCTGTGCCCAACTGCTGCTGCAAGGCCGTGGGCAGCACCTGCGCGTAACCGGCGATGCCGCCCTGCAGCTCTCCCGCCAGTCCCGTTCCCAGGTTCCCCAATGCCGACTTCTGTGCATCGCTCAGCAGGGAAATCTCGCGGCTCGTATGCTCGTAGCCACCCACCGCACTGACATGCGGCAGATATTTCGTCCGTGCCGCCTTGCGCACATTGGCTGCCACATCGCGCCTCACCTCTGCCACGCGTATCTGCTTGTTGTTGCGCAGTGCCATCGCCCTGCAACTGTCGAGGCTCAGCACCGTCTGTGTCCAGCCAACCGTGGTAGTCATGCAGAACAGTTGCATAAAGACCACTTTTCTTATGGCGATCTTTCTGTGTAGCATTTTTTTTGTTTTACTTTCCATAGATACCTTTTCAAAAGAATGGGCAGACGGCAAGAGAGATTTGTTCTGCCTGTTCATCCATTCGGATACGGCCTTCGTGCGACAGGCAACCCAGTGCCTGATTCAGTGAGCGCGATGAAAGATTCAGCGCATGCTCCAGTTCCTTGAAACTGCAACTCTTGCTGCCGGATGTCTCCAGATAACGCATTACCAATTCCGCGTCTATCTCTACTTGTTTCTTTCTCATACTTTAAGTTTTTATATGATTTCGGCTGCAAAATTACTCCAAAACCGCCACACTTTGGTGTTCCCGATTTCTCGGGTCTTGTACCCGATGACGCAGACCGGACAAACGGAACAACATTTTTGATATTCGGTACATGATTTCTGGAAGTTTTTGACTATCTTTGCACCGTTAGAATCTGACAAATACAACAAACATCTGAAGGGTATGGACAGCGATTACGAGTTACCAGACGTCTGCGAGAAGGTTGACTATACCGACGGCGACGTGATGATTATCGACAATGTGCGGCATCTGGAAGAGCAGTATCAGCGGCTTCCAAGCCAGAATCTCATTATCCTGTGCTGCAAGGGCAGGATGCAGCTCGACGTGAACGGACGGACGCTGCACTTCGGCGAGAACGAGGTGCTGTTCTCCTCACCGGGGGCCATGCTCTCGGGCTTCATGTTCTCTGCCGACTTCGACTGCAAGATACTCTGCCTCTCCAACCGCATCATTCAGGAACTGCTGCACCTGAACATCGAGACATGGAACCGCGCCGTCTATGTACACCGCATGAACATCGTGCGGCTGCCCGACGAGGAGGTGACGCAGTTCAGCCTCTACTATGCGCTCATCCGCCATAAAATGATGCAGAAGGAGGAGCGGCAGTACAGCCGTGAGACGATGCAGGCCATCATCCGTGCCTTGCTTTTCGACCTCTGTACTGTTCTGGAAAGTTATTCCGATGTGGGAAGTCCTGACGTGCGCCCCACCTTTGGCCGTGTGCTTTTTGACCGGTTCCTCTCACTCCTGGCTGCCCAGGCTATAAAGCGCCGTCCCGTAGGTTTCTATGCCGACAAACTGTCCATCAGCCCCAAGTATCTGACGATGGTCTGTCAGCAATATAGCGATAAAGCCGCTTCTGAATGGATTAACCAGTATGTCGTCGAGGATGTGCGCCACGCCCTGAAGAGCACCACCCTGACCATCAAGGAAATCTCCGACAGCCTCGGCTTTGTCAATATCTCCCATTTCGGCAGTTACGTGCGCCGCCACTTCGGCATGTCACCCTCGAAAGTAAGGGAAGAAGCATCGTAAACAACACGTATGTCTCATCTGCGGGTGTTCTCAACTTCTCAGATGTTGTACTCGATGTAAAAGAACGGCTACCCGACCGGAATCTTTAACCTTTTCAGAACAGCCGTTCTCGATACTTTTCTCTAAATTTGCACCTAAAAAAGCAGCTTTTTTTAGAATGCAGGACAATGAGTAAAGTGATTATAAACAGTTTCGAGGACTTAAAACGGCTTGAGGGGGAACATATCGGCACCTCTGAATTCATGGTGATAACGCAAGAGTGTATTGACACTTTTGCCAGAGCCACCTATGACGACCAGTGGATTCACACGGATACGGAACGGGCCAAGGCCGAAAGCCCCTATCATACGACTATCGCCCATGGGTTTCTCACCCTTTCGCTGCTGCCATATCACTGGAACCAGATTATCCAGGTGAACAATCTGCGCATGATGGTGAACTACGGCATTGACAAAGTGAAGTTTGGTCAGCCCGTGCTTTCCGGGCAGAAGATACGTGTGGCCGCCTATCTGCATTCCCTGAAAAACCTGCGAGGCATCACCAAGGCAGAAATCAGGTTTCAGGTGGAAATCGCAGAAGAAGAAAAGTGGGCGATGGAAGGATTTGCCACCTTTTTATATTATTTCAATGAGAATTGTGTAGAATAAACAGGGATATACGGGAATTATCAGGAAAAAATCGTAATTTTGCAGCAGATATTCTAATAAAGTAAACAGGACAGATGATGAAAAAGAAATATCTGTTGGCCGCCATAGGGGTATTGGTAATTCCTTCCGGGCTCAGGGCGCAGACTGCAGGGCAGGACTCAACGGCGGTGTCGAGCCTCCGTGTGGGCTACTCTAATGCTGGAGCGAATACACTGGCAGGAGCCGTTGACAAGGTGACGGAGGAAAGGATGAACAAGGGTCTGAAGATTTCGTCGCTCGACGCACTGAGCGGTCAGGCTGCCGGTGTGCAGGTGACCAGCAGCGGCAATCAGGAGGCAATGGTGTCGGCTGTGCGTGTCCGCGGCACCACGTCGCTGACGGGTGGCAACGACCCGCTAGTCATCATCGATGGGGTGACCTCCGACCTGACAACCCTCTCCACCATTTATCCTGCCGACATCGAGAGCTTCACCATCCTGAAGGATGCCTCCGAGACGGCACAGTACGGCAGCCGCGGTGCGGCGGGTGTCATCGAGGTGGCCACGAAGAAAGGAGGTTCCGGACGGGCGTTCCATATCTCCTACGACGGCACCATCGGCTTCGAGAGCATCTATAAGAGACTGGGGATGCTCAGCGGCACACAGTTCCGTAGTGCAGCAAGTGCTCTCGGCATGAGCTACATCGACGGCGGAGCCAATACCGACTTCCAGCGGAGCATAGAGCGTACGGGATTCGTGCAGAACCACCACATCGCTTTTGGCGGTGGCAGCGACCAGTCGAACTACCGGGCCTCACTCGGCGTGATGGAGCACCGCACGGTCATCCAGACCAACCGCTACCGCAACTACATCGCCAAGCTCGACATCAGCCAGAAGGCTTTCGAGAACCGTCTGACTGTTGACCTCGGCATCTTTGGCTCACTGCAGAAGAATGCCTACCTGCCCTTCCGCCAGAAACTGCTCTACTCGGCACAGACCTTTAATCCCACACTGCGCGACGGACAAAATGCCGACGGCAGCTATAGTCAGGTGACGGAAGCCCTGTGGATCAACAACCCCAACTCGCTGCTTCGCATGTCACAGGACGAGGACAACAGCCACTTCAACGTGCATCTGAATGCTACCGCCTCATTGCTCCCCAGTCTGCAGTTGCGCGGTTTCGCCTCCTATTCGTATAACACCATTGGCAATGCGCACTACTATCCCACCTTTGTGTGGAGCCACGGCGAGGCCTATCGGGGACACGACAAGAGTGAGGAACTGCTGGGTAACCTGTCACTCGATTACACGCTGCACACTCAACACTCAACGCTAAACCTGATGGCTTTGGCCGAGGCTGAGAGCCAGAAGGGAACGGGATTCTTTGCCACCACGACGGGCTTCTCTACCGATGCCTTCGGCTACGACAAGCTGTCGGCAGGAGCCTCACGACTGTGGGACGGCACCGACTCCTACGCCACCGATGCCCACATGGAGTCGTTCCTGCTACGTGGACAGTACACCTTATTAGATAAGTACACCCTCACCGCCAATGCCCGTGCCGATGCCTCGTCAAAAGTGGGGCGCAACAACCGCTGGGGCTTCTTTCCTTCTGTCAGCGCCGCGTGGGTCATCAGCCGTGAGTGCTGGATGCAGCAGTTCAGCTTCATCTCGAATGCCAAGTTGCGTATGGGCTATGGCCTGTCGGGTAATCTCGGAGGCATTGACTCCTACAACTCCATGCAGATGATGCAGCCCAACGGTGTGGTGCCAATGGGAGGCACGACGGTCACCACACTCGGCATCATCCGAAATGCCAATCCCAACCTGAAGTGGGAAGTGAAACGTACGTTCAACGTGGGCCTTGACCTGTCGTTGTGGCAGCGGCGCATCGCACTGACCATCGACTACTACCGCTCGCGCACCACCGACATGCTCTACGTCTACGACGTGCCCGTGCCCATCTTCACCTACGACAAGCTGCTGGCCAACCTGGGCGAGATGAAGAACAGCGGTCTGGAGATAGGCTTCGGCATTACGCCGCTGCGAACCCGCGACGCCGAACTGACCATCAACATGAACTGGACCTTCGAACGCAACCGCCTCGTCTCACTCAACGGCTACTACGACGGGCAATACCTCACGGCTCCCGACATGAAGGGCATCTCGGCCCTCTGGGGTGCCGGTTTCCATGGAGCGAGCGACGTGGTGATGCAAATCGTGGGAGAGCCCCTCGGCGTGTTCTATCTGCCCCACTGCAACGGACTCACGACCAATGCCGACGGTTCGAAGAGCTACGACGTGACGGGCGAGAAGTACATCTGCGGACAGGCCACGCCAAAAGCCATGATGGGCTCGAACATCGCCTTCCGCTACCGGCAGTGGGACCTGACTATGCAGATGAACGGTGCCTTCGGCCACAAGATATACAACGGCACGGCACTCACCTACATGAACATGCTCTCGCTGCCCAACTACAACGTGATGCAGGGCGCACCCGAGGCCAACATTCAGGACCAGACCATCAGCGACTACTGGCTGGAACGGGGTGATTACGTGAACATCGACTACCTGACGCTGGGCTGGACTGTTCCCCTTCGCAGCCGCTACATACAGGGTCTGCGGCTGTCGGCATCGGTCAACAACCTCGCTACCATCACCGGCTACAGCGGACTGACACCGATGATTAACAGCAGTGTCGTCAACAGTACGCTCGGCATCGACGACAAGAACACGCTGCCACCGTATCGGAGTTATACGTTGGCAGTCAGTATACAATTTTAAGGATGACTTACAATGGAAAGAAATAAAATACTATGCTCTGCATTTCTGCTCTTCACGTTAACGTCTTGTTCGCTCGACGAGTCGCCTCGCGACCAGATACCCGAGGAAGAGGCTTACACCACGGCCACAGCCCTCTATCAGAACTGTGTCGCCACATTATATAATTATATAGGAGGCTCAGCCGATGGTCAGGGACTGCAAGGCACCTGCCGTGGTGTCTACGACCTGCAGACCTTCGGCTCCGACGAAGCCATGCTGCCCACACGCGGCGGCGACTGGTACGACGGCGGGCTCTGGCAGGACATGTATCGTCACACATGGACTGCCGGCCACGACCTGCCCAAAAACGCCTGGCTCTATCTCTACAAGGTCATCGCACTCTGCAACCGTTCGCTCAAGCAGCTTGATGCCCACCAGGGCCTGCTTGGCAGCCAGCAGTTGTCGGCCTACAAGGCAGAGGTTCGCGCCCTACGTGCCATCTACTACTGGTATCTTATGGACCTTTTTGGCCGTGTGCCGCTGGTCACATCCACCGATGTGTCGATGAACGAGGTGCGGCAGTCGGAGCGCGGCAAGGTGTTCGACTTCTGTGTTGCTGAACTGAAGGAAGCCCTGCCCCTGTTGTCAGCCGAAAACAGCATCAGGCCCGGCGACTATTATGGTCGCATCACCCAGCCTGTGGCACTCTTCGTCCTGGCCAAGCTCATGCTGAACAGCAGCGTGTATAGCAGTACGACGGATGTTGCCGCAGCCTACACCGCCTGCATCGACTATTGCAACCGCATCGAGGCACTGGGCTTTGCCCTTGAACCCTCTTACGCCACAAACTTCTCTGTACATAACGAAAACTCTGTGGAAAACATCTGGGTCATTCCCATGGACAAGAATCTCTATGCCAACCAGCAGCAGAACCTCTACCGTTCCTATCACTACCGACATGCCGCAGCCTACGGCTTCACGGCTGAGAACGGCTCCTGCGCCACCCAGCGCACACTCGACATTTTCGGCTATGGCACCAGTCAGGTGGACAACCGCTTTGCCCTCTGCTACTGGGCTGGCACCGTCACAGACCTCAACGGCACTACTGTTACCGACCGCACTGGGCAGCCCCTCATCTATGAGCCGCGCGAGGTTTCGCTCGACCTCAGTGGCAGCCCATACGTGGAGACGGCAGGCGCAAGGATGAAGAAATTCGAGGTGGACAAGAATGCCATAAAGGACGGAAAACTGATGGACAACGACATCGTGCTCTTCCGCTTCGCCGACGTGCTGCTCATGCGGGCAGAGGCCAACCTCAGACTGGGCAACGACACTGAGTCGCAGACCGACTACGATGCCGTTCGCCATCGGGCAGGAATGCCCACACAGACCGTCACGCTGCAGCGGCTGCTCGACGAGCGTCTGCTGGAACTCTGCTGGGAGGGCTGGCGTCGTCAGGACCTTATCCGTTTCGTCCAATACCAGACACTCTACGATGGTGTTGATCGTCCGGACGAAAGCGACGGCCATACCACGCTCTATCCCATACCTGCGGACGTCATGGCCCTCAACCTCAACCTGGCGCAGAATCCCGGATATTGAAAGCAAACCATTCTCAGGAGCATGAACAATACTATATATCATATACAGCAATGGATTAACGAGGCCGATGCCATAGTGGTAGGTGCTGGCTCTGGGCTTTCATCAGCCTGTGGTTACAGCCACTACAATACCGTGCCGTTCTTCACGGACAACATGCAGCCATTCATCGAGAAGTACGGTTTCCGCTCACTGTTCCAAGGGCTGACCTACCTCTACTCCAGTCCGGAAGAGGAATGGGCTTACCTGGCACATTATGTCAAGCTGATGTATGATACTCCAGTTGGAAAACCCGACAAAGACTTGCATCAGCTGCTGAAGGACAAACAATATTTCATCCTGACCACCAATGTCGATATGCAACTGGACAAGGAGTTCCCTACTGAGCAAATCTGCCATTTTCAGGGTGACATGCGCTACCGCCAGTGCCAGCAGCCCTGCAATGACGAGGTTTGGGTGAATGATGACATCGTGAAAGCACTCGACGGTTTAGATGACCCGACGATGTTTCCCTCGGACTTGGTTCCACGCTGTCCTGACTGTGGACGCGTGATGACGCTGTGGGTGCGTGACTATCATTTTCTGGAAGGTTCACATTGGCAGCAGCAGGTTGACCGCTATCGCAGTTTCCTAAAAACGCATCGTGACGAGCGCATTCTGTTCCTGGAGTTGGGTGTGGGCGATATGACACCCAACATCATCAAACTGCCTTTCTGGAAGATGACAGAGGAACTGCCCCACGCCCGCTATGTTGTCATCAACACAAAGAGAGTGGAAAACAAGTCTGCTCTCTCCGAACTGTGTCAGGCCTCGCCCACCTGTTGTGCTCATGGTGGCAGCAAACATCCCACCATCCCTCTGCAACTGCAAGGAAAGGCTCTAGCACTCGACGAGGACTTGGCCATCGCGCTCCACCGCCTTGTTACATATTCTGCATGACTCCCTAAAAGAGACAAAGACAAACAAAGGCTAACGAAATGTATTGATAACGATTACAATATTTGGTGGTTTCAAAAAATCTTTGTACCCTTGTACCCGATGAAGGGTCATAGAAACGGCTGGTGGCTCTGAGTCGGAGTTCTTTGAAAGCAATCCAAAGCAGAACGTGGAATTGAGAACGGTTTCCAAATCGTAACCCACGACATTTCCCACTCCCCCGAGCTGCCTTTATACAAAAAAAGATTGCTTTTTCTTCCAAAATTACGAAACCTTGTCCTTCCTACAGTTCCTGTACCTGTTGAATTAACAAGAACATCTCCATCTCTCAACTTGTATTCTTCACTCCATTTGGAGATTGTATCAGGGTCTAAAAACCGAGCCTTTTCTAATGAAATATCCCCGTCATATAAATTACATTTTTGTGCAAATACGGGATATATTCTTTCTTCTGAATACTTTGGAGATTTCCCACGAGAAAGGAAAGAACATAGTTCACCTAATGTAACCCATTCCCAGCTCTCGCGCACCTCAAACGGCACCTCATTCTCATAATGGGGCATATCGGAAGAGACTATTTCATCTCTTCCTTTTTATGCAATTTCTACCTACCATCTTCGATGCTTGCAACATACATCTTCTACGGTAGGCATCCTCCTCTTCATCTGGGTTGCGCCCATCCCATCTCAAATCGGATG
>CAMNPM010000058.1 GCA_946548065.1 uncultured Prevotella sp.
GCGTCTGGTATGGATAAGCGCTGAAAGCATCTAAGTGCGAAGCCTTCCGCAAGATGAGAACTCCATATTAGGGTCGTCCGAGACGAGGACGTTGATAGGAGGCAGGTGTAAAGACGGCGACGTCAAAGCCGAGCCTTACTAATTGCCCGAGCGCTTTCGCCGCCCAGTCATTCTTTCAGGTGTTGTGGTATCTGCATCTATGGCTTGCTTGTGGAAATAAGTCAATAACCCATATCAGGTGGTTATTGCGGCGGGGTCCCACCTCTTCCCATTCCGAACAGAGAAGTTAAGCCCGCCTGCGCCGATGGTACTGCAATGCAATGCGGGAGAGTAGGAGACCGCCACTTTTCCTCCCCTGAGTCTTTAATGATTCAGGGGATTCTTTTGTCAAATACTAAAAACTAAATTTAATATGAATAAACTTATTACATTATTCGTTACGGTATTATTGGCATCATGTGGGATGGGTTTGGGGCCTGATGATGAAAATGATGTGACTTCAAAGTTTAAAGGTACTTGGAATATTTATGAAAGTCTGGTCGTTAATCCTGATAACACAATTACTTATTATGCTCTTCCTTGGGGTGGCTTGGTGGCTTCCTTTAAAGAACGTAATATTCCAGTTGATTGGTCTGGTTATGAGTCTATTCGTTTTGAATTTGCAGAGCCAACTAAGGTTCCTACCCAGATTATGGTAACTGATAAGGTAAAGACATGGGGTAAAGCTGGTATTACTTCTTTAACCTGCTATTTTGATGGCTATGATCTCAAATCGGTTGAAGAAGTGGCTTTGCAAGCCTCAGATACTACCGTGATTACTGTAAAGCAAGTCTATTTGACTCCTGGCAGGTATACCTGGAAAGCGACACCGATATGGGCTGGTGAGTGTGCGTTTGGCAATTGGGTGAATGGCTTTACCATAGAGAAAGAATACTTTGAAACAGCTTCTGAGGGGGATAAGTTGGAGTTCGTTTTCACAACTGAAAATAATAATCCTGATATAACCTTTTGGTTACTCAAGACTATTTATAGTAATACAGATAATACCTTAGAGGGCAATAACAGCGAGTTAAACAACTGGGGTTGTGCTACGATGGGTCGACATGCCAACGTATATAGAATAGTATTAACGTCTAAGGATGTTGAGCAATTGCGAGAGCACGGTCTTTTCGTCAATGGTTACTATTGTACGGTGACGAAGGTTAATCTACTAACACCTCAAATTGGCGGTGAGACTGAAAACAGTTCATATTGATTGAAAGGTCTCTGGCCACAACTATGCCCTTGGCATTCGCCGAGTAGTGCTCCGACACACCATCCTCGAACACGAGAAAAGCCCCTGTCTACAGGGGCTTTGTCTACGTTTTTAGTTGCGGAGGCAGGACTCGAACATGCGACCTCCAGGTTATGAGCCTGGCGAGCTACCAACTGCTCCACTCCGCGATATTTCTTCTAAGCGGATGCAAAGGTACGATAATTTTTTGAAAAGACCAAATTATTATTGAATTTTTCTTTAAAAAAGAGTATTTCTGAACATTTTTACTCTAAAAATTTGCAAGTTTCGGGTTAATTTCTTAATTTTGCACACTGTATTTGCTATGTGCAATTATTGAAAACATGGGAGGATTAGGAGTATGTCGATATCAAAGACGAGACAATTATTGGTGGATGTAGCTCGGCAGTTGTTTGCAAAAAACGGGCTTGAGAATACAACGATGAACGATATAGCCCAGTATTCGAAAAAGGGTCGTCGTACGTTGTATACCTATTTTAAATCAAAGGAAGATATTTATTATGCCGTGATTGAGAGTGAGTTGGAACGTTTGTCTGACAAGCTTGATGAGGTGGCCGCCAAGCGTATACCGCCTCAGGAAAAGATCATTGAGCTGATATACATGCATCTGAGTATGATACGTGAGACTGTGGTGCGCAACGGTAATCTGCGTGCTGAGTTCTTTCGGAATATCTGGATGGTGGAGAAAGTTCGCAAAAATTTCGATGATGCAGAAATAGAACTGTTCCGCAAGGTATTTCGTGAGGGCAAGGAAGACGGCGAGTTCGATATAGATAACGTGGACTTGGTGGCAGATATAACACATTATTGCATAAAAGGTCTGGAGGTTCCGTATATTTATGGTCGTATCGCTCATGGCATGAAGGAAGAGGATACCAAGCCTCAGGTTGCCAAGATTGTGTATAGTGCTTTGGGAAAGCGGAGGTACTAATGGCGGCTATTAATAAAGAACGTATATTATAACATTATTAATTAAACATAAAAATCGCAATGGGATTATTAGAAGGTAAGACGGCACTGATTACTGGTGCTGCGCGCGGTATCGGAAAAGCTATCGCGTTGAAATTTGCTGAGGAGGGTGCCAATATTGCATTCACTGACCTCGAGTTGAACGAAGAGACTGAGAAGGAGATTGCTGCGAAGGGCGTGAAGGCTAAAAGCTATGCGTCGAATGCTGCAGACTTTGCTCAGACCGAGGAGGTTGTAAAGGCTGTTAAGGAAGAATTTGGCTCAATAGATATCTTGGTCAACAATGCAGGTATCACGAAGGACGGGCTGATGCTTCGTATGACAGAGCAGCAGTGGGATGCCGTGATTGCGGTCAACCTGAAGTCTGCTTTCAACTTCATCCATGCTTGTGTGCCTGTGATGATGCGCCAGCGTGGTGGTAGTATCATCAACATGGCTTCTGTCGTGGGTGTTCACGGTAATGCTGGTCAGGCCAACTATGCTGCGTCTAAAGCAGGCTTGATAGCTCTTGCCAAGAGTATTGGTCAGGAGATGGGTCCCAAAGGTATTCGTGCCAACGCTATTGCTCCGGGATTCATTGACACTGCAATGACTCAGGCTTTGCCCGACGAGATTCGCAAGGAGTGGATTCAGAAGATTCCTCTGCGCCGTGGTGGTCAGGTTGAGGATATTGCCAATGTGGCTACGTTCCTCGCCAGCGATCTTTCGAGCTATGTCAGCGGGCAGGTGATACAGGTTGACGGTGGCATGAATATGTAAAAAATAGGAGCCCGGCGCGGAGAACGCCGGGCTCTTTTTTTTCGGGATTATCAGCGCGGGTGGCATCAGCGCGGGTGGCATCAGCGAGCGCGGTGGTGGCAGCGAGCGCGGTGGTATCAGCGCGGGAAGCGCTGAGCACACGGTGTCAGATGTTGGGCGTGTCCCAGGTTTTGGTCTGGAGGCACGCTATTTTTTGTGTCAGGCGGGCAATGCGTATGTCGAAGTCGCCCTCTTCTAATGTCCAGCGCCCGTCTGCTCCTACAAAGGCAAGTGCCGATGCAGGCAGGGTGAATGTGACGGTCTTCGTCTCGCCCGGCTGAAGGGATACCTTGGCGAAGTCGCGCAGACGGCGGTTGTCGGGAACGATGCTTGCCACGAGGTCGGATGTATAGAGGAGCACCGACTCTTTTCCTGCTTTCCTTCCTGTATTCTTCACGTCGACGCTGATGGTCAGCACGTCGTCGGGGTTGAATTGTGTCTTGTCAACCTTGAGGTTGGAATACTCGAAGGTGGTGTAGCTGAGTCCATAGCCGAAGGGCCACTGCAGCGAGACCTTTGCGTCGTAGTCGTATGCTCCGGCCATCGTGCCCACTTCCTCGGACACCTTGTAGTCGTAGGTGTTCAGCGAGTTGATTTCCTTGGGGTAGGTGTAGGGCATCTTTCCTGAGAAGTTTGCCTCGCCACAGAGCAGTCTGGCCAGCGCGTCGGCTCCGTAGTTGCCGGGCAGCAGGATGTCGACCACTGCCTTTGCCAGCGGTTCGATGTCGGCAATGAGGCGTGGGCGTCCTTCGTTGAGTATCAGGATGATGGGCTTGCCCGTTTTGCTGAGTTCCTTGACCAGTGTGCGCTGATTATCTGAGAGCCATAGGTCGGTGAGGTTTCCTGGGGTTTCCGTGTATGAGTTTTCTCCGATGCAGGCAATGATGATGTCGGCCTGTTGTGCAGCCTGTACGGCTTTTTGTATCTGCGGTTCGTTCTCCTCCCAATATTTCCCCTGCTCATTGTAGGTGACTCCCTGTTCGAGTATGATGTTCTGCTGGCCGTATTTCTGGCATAGTGCTTCGTAGATGGTGTTATACTGCTGGCTGAGGTCTTCTGCCTTGGATCCTTGCCATGTGTATGACCATCCTCCGTTCAGGCAGCGCATCTGGTTGGCGTTGGGTCCTGTGAGCAGCACTTTGAGATTGTTTTGTTTTGCTTTCTCGATGTCGAGGGGCAAGATGCCATCTTCGTTTTTCAGCAGTACCATCGACTCCTCGGCTGCTTGCAATGAGGCTTTTGCAAACTCAGCTGATCCGAATTTCTCGTATCCTTTTCCGCCTGTATTAGGCTGCTCGAAGAGTCCGAGTCGGTGCTTGACGCGCAGTATTCTCCTTACTGCGTCGTCGATGCGCTCCGTCTTCACCTTTCCTTCCTCCACCAGTTGCTTCAGGAGGATGCAGAAGTCTACGCTGTAGGGGTCCATCGACATGTCGATGCCTGCGTTGACGGCCAGTCGGATGGCGTCTTTCTTGTCTCGTGCCACGTGTTCGCGTGTGAAGAGGTTGTTGATGTCTGCCCAGTCGGTGACGAGCATGCCGTCCCACTGCAGGTCGTCTTTCAGCCATTTAGTCAGGTATTCGTAGCTGGCATGGAGGGGTACTCCGTTGACGCTGGCCGAGTTGACCATCATGGTCAGTGTTCCGGCGAGTGCGGCCTGTCTGAAGGGTTCGAAATACTTCTCGCGCAGCATCTGTGTCGACAGGTATGCCGGTGTGCGGTCTTTTCCCGTCCAGGGTGCTCCGTAGGCGAAGTAGTGCTTGGTGCTGGTGCCCACGTGGTATCGGTCGATGTGGTTAGGGTCGTCGCCCTGATAGCCTTTGATTTGGGCCACCACCATCTTTGCATTGACGATGGCATCCTCGCCGAAGCTCTCCCAGATGCGGGGCCATCGCGGGTCGCGTCCCAGGTCTACCACGGGGTTGTAGACCCAGGGGCAGTTGCCGGCTCGGCTCTCGTATGCGGTAATCTCGGCTCCGCTTCTGGCCAGCTCGGTGTTGAACGAGGCTGCCAGGTTGATGGGCTGTGGAAACAGGGTTCCGCCCTGCGTGTAGGTTACGCCGTGGTTGTGGTCGAGTCCGTAGACATCGGGGATGCCTATGTACTGCATTGATTTCTGTTGTATCAGGTTGATCCAGTATTGCCATTGTGCAATGGTGGCCGCGCGTGTGCCCGGGGCGTTGAGGATGGAGCCCACCTTGTATTTCTTGATGATGGTGTCGAGCATTACTTCGTTGAGCTTCCATTTTCCTTGGGCATCGTATTCTCCCATGATGTCGAAGTTCAGCTCCAGCATCTGCCCAATCTTCTCGTCGAGTGTCATCTTGGCGAGCTGCTGCTCGATGCGGGCTTCTATTTTCTCGTCGCGGGGTATGGCGGGGCGCTGGGCGTATGTACATAGTGCGGCCAGAAGCAGCACAAGGGTTGTCAGTTGTCTTCTCATAGTGGTTGTTCTTTATTGTATGGGAAATTGTTTTTTTTTGCGGGCTGTTCCTATTTGATGAGGTTGCCCAGGATGTCGCGTGTCAGTTCCTTGGTGATGGTCCGTGTGGCCGCGCTGGTGGCGTTTTTCACCACCCGCTCCCTGGTCGATGTGCGCGACTTGGACTGCTTGCCCGATACCTTGTTGCTGACCCATGTGCCGAGGATGGTGGCCAGTGTTGAGGTGACGGCCGTAAGGACGGCTTTCCATACCTTCGACATCATGCCGGGTTTTTGCTTCCCGGCCTTTTCCGGCTTCTCGCTTTCCTCCGCTTGGTCTGCGGGTGCGGCTTCGGCTTGTGCTTCGGCCAGTGCCTGCTCGGCTTCGGCCATCAGCACCTCGAAGGCGCTCTGGCGGTCGTGGGCCTCGTCGTATTTTCCGTAGATGTCGCTCTGCTTGATGATGTCGAGCCTCTGTCCTTCGGTGATGGCACCAATCTGCGACAGTGGGAAGAGAATCTTGGCGCGCTCCACCACGCTGGGTGCTCCCTTCTCGTCGAGGAAGCTGACCAGTGCCTCGCCCGTTTCCAGGTTCATGATGGCCTCGTCGGTCTTGAATGCCGGGTTGGCCCTGAAGGTGTCGGCAGCGGTCTTCACGGCCTTCTGGTCCTTGGGCGTATAGGCGCGCAGGGCATGCTGTACGCGGTTGCCCAGCTGGCCCAGGATGTTCTCCGGTATGTCGGTGGGGCTCTGCGTGATGAAGTAGATGCCCACGCCCTTCGAGCGGATGAGTCGGATGACCTGCTCAATCTTGTCGAGCAGTGCCTTCGATGTGTCGGTGAAGAGCATGTGTGCCTCGTCGAAGAAGAACACCAGCTTGGGCTGTGGCAGGTCGCCCACCTCGGGCAGGGTGGAGTAGAGCTCTGAGAGCAGCCACAGCAGGAAGGTGCTGTATAGCTTGGGCTGCAGCATCAGCTTGTCGGCGGCCAGCACGTTCATGATGCCCTTGCCGCCGCTGGTCTGCAGTAGGTCGTGGATGTCGAACGAGGGCAGCCCGAAGAATCTGTCGGCCCCCTGGTTCTCCAGCTGCAGCAGTGCGCGCTGGATGGCCCCGATGGTGGCGCTCGATATGTTGCCATACTTGGTGGTGTACTGCTTGGCATTCTTTGCCACCCAGTCGAGCATGGCCCTGAGGTCCTTGATGTCGTCTATCAGCACGCCGCGCTCGTCGGCAATGCGGAACACGATGTTCAGCACACCGTCCTGCGTCTCGTTCAGGCTCATCAGCCGCGACAGCAGCTGCGGCCCCATCTGGCTGACGGTGGCCCGCATGGGGTGTCCCTGCTCGCCGAAGACGTCGAAGAACCTGACGGGGCAGGGCTGGAACTGCGGATCCTGGATGCCGAACTCCGCCATCCGCTTCTCTATGAATCCGCTCATCCGTCCCGCCTGCGATATTCCGCTCAGGTCGCCCTTCATGTCGGCCATGAAGCAGGGGATGCCCGCCTGGCTGAACGTCTCGGCCATCACCTGCAGCGTCACCGTCTTTCCCGTACCCGTGGCCCCGGCTATCAGTCCGTGCCGGTTGGCCATCTTTCCTTGAATCGTGAGTGCTCCCTGGGAGCAATGGGCTATGTAGAGCCCGCGTTCTTTGTCGTACATATTATTGTAGGTTTTAGCAATTTTATTCGCAAAGATAGTCATTTTGGTTGAAATAGCGTCGCTTTTGCCGAAAAAAATCGCCCTCGCCAACCTTTTTGCACTTTTTACGCGCAAACTGCTCGTCATTCACAAAACTTTTTGTATCTTTGCACACGTTACAACAATTTTAATGCACATAATGATGAGCGAAAGCGACAAACAAATCTCACAATAAACCATTTTCCCCCAGCACAATGACTATTCTCCCCCTGACATACACCCGCTACGCTGCCACCTGCCCGACACTCGGAGGCAGGACGGGCGAGGCCGACTGTAGCTTCAAACACCAATACATAGACATTAATATATTAACTAATTCAAAAGACAATGAAACAGAAAGATTATCAGAAACCGACGATGCACATCGTCAGGTTGCAACAACAGCAGCAACTGCTGGCAGGCAGCACTGGCAGTGTAAACAATCCCGGTTCGTTTGGAGACGGCGGCGACCCGCTGACCCCGTGATCTAATGAACATGTTGAACTTAAAAAAGAAAAGACAATGAAGACAATGAAATTATTCAGCATGGCTGCCCTGGCCCTCATGATGGCTGCCTGCAGCAACAACGACGACAACGAGATTCTGCAGAACACCCAGCAGCCGGGCACGATGCACTTCACAGCCACCATCGCGGCTCCCAGCGGCGATGCCACCACACGTACGGTATATACCGAGGTCGGCAAAACTATCAACGTGAAATGGAAAGTGGGCGACAAGATTGCCCTGGTACATAACGGAGAGGTGGACGTGGCCGAGGTAAAGACGGTCGATAATGTTACCGGCAATGCAACCATCGAGGCTACCATCACGGGCAGTCCTTCAGATAATGATGACGTTTACCTGGCTTATCCCGCCGATGCCGTGTTTTCCGCTACACCCTATAAAACGTTCCACTTTACTCCTAAACCTGACATCTTTGACAAAGTGAAAAACTACCAGGATGGTACGCTGGCGTATATCCAGGATAACCTTGACTTACGCACGGGCGACGGCAAACTGGCTGTCAGCGGCGACAAAGTCACGCTCAAAGAAAGCGTGTCAATCCCCAGCATCATCTGCATTTGGAAGCTGACGCTGCAGGACGAGTCCTCTAACCCCCTCTCTGCCACCCAACTGACGTTCAAGAATTACACTTACACCCAGGCTAAGGCAACGAGCGCAGCTAAGAGCGAGTATTACCTCTGCGTGGTTCCAGGTTATATTCCTGCCCCCGCGGGCACCTACTCTTTCGAGGCTACCGTGGGCGGCGACACCTATACCTTCTCGAAGACGGACTTAAGCCTCACCGCAGGCAAGTACTACCAGAGCACGGTAAAGATGGCGAAGGCTAAGCCCGATTTGCTCTCTGGTATATTCAGCGTAAGCGGCTCGAAGACTGTGAAATTCTCCAAGGGTAACCTGCGCTACGCATCGGATACTTGGAGTTTCTTCGACAACCAGTATGACTATTACACAAGCTACAGCGCAGACGCATGGGA
>CAMNPM010000059.1 GCA_946548065.1 uncultured Prevotella sp.
TTGGACTTTTTTTTCTGTTTTTATGGTTTATCCAGAAAATATGCTTACCTTTGCAGCAGAAAGAAACTAATATTAAAACAAAACAGAAAAAATGAAACACGTAGTATGCGTACACACGGCGATGGCTCTGGTGGAGCCGTTGACCAAACTGTTCCAGGAACTGATTCCTGAAGTGACTGTAAACCACATTGCCGACTCCTCGTTGATAAAAGAGGTGATAGCCAACAACCAGGTGACGAATGCTGTTCGCAGGCGTCTGCTGTCGTACTATAACGGAGCAGCCGATGCAGGAGCCGACGTGGTGTTCAACACCTGTTCGAGCGTGGGCGACGTGGCCGACTATGGCAATCTGTATGCCCGCATCCCCGTGTTCCGCATCGACCAGCCGATGGCCGCCGAGGCTGTCAAGAGCTACGACCGCATTGGTGTCATCTCGACATTGCCGACGACGCTCGACCCCACCTGCCGCCTGCTGCAGAACGAGGCAAAGAAGGCCGGCCGCCAGGTGACCTTAGTCGAAGGACTGGCCGACGGTGCCTTTGCTGCCGGACAGAGCGGCGACGGCGCGACCCACGACCGGCTGATTGCTGAGGCAGCCCAGCGCATAGCCTCCGAGGTGGATATGTTTGTACTGGCTCAGGGTTCGATGGCCCGCATGGAGCAGCGCCTCTCCGAACTGACGGGCAAGCCCGTGCTGTCGAGTCCTGTACTTGGCGTGAAGGGCTTGCGGAAGTTCTTAGGCCTATGAAGCGCAAGAATGTGATACTCACCATGCTCGTCATCCTGGGCATGGTGACTTTTTTGGACCGTATCAATATCAGTGTAGCCGGGTCGTCCATCATGCACGACCTGCAACTAAGTCCGTCGGAGTGGGGATGGGTGCAGAGTGCCTTCATCCTGTCGTACGGACTGATGCAGATACCGATGGGTGCGCTGGGCGACCGTTTCGGCCATCGGAAGATACTGTCGCTCATCGTGCTGTGGTGGTCGCTGTTTACTGCCTTCACCGGACTGGCGGGCGGGCTGGCCTCGCTGTTGGTCATCCGCTTCATGTTCGGCATTGGCGAGGCAGGATCGTCGCCCTGCTCGACAGGCGTCATCAGCCGCTGGTTCGAGAAGCACGAGGTGGGCAAGGCCCAGGGCTATGTGTGGGCAGCCAGCCGTATGGGCGGTGCACTGACACCGTTTGTGGTCATCCCCGTAATGGTGACCGTAGGCTGGCGCTCGGCTTTCTATCTGCTGGGAGCCTTGGGCATCGTCTGGGCTATCGTGTGGTGGCTTTTTTATAGGGATTCTGGTTTTACTAGAGTGACTAGTCCTGCTAGTGCCACTAGTTTGACTAGTTCTGCTAGTTCTTCGGGTGCGGGGGGGCTCCGCTGGTCGGCCGTTCTTTGCAACAGCCAGTTCTGGCTGCTCTGTGGCATGTATTTCTTCTATGCCTTTGGCTCGTGGTTTTTCTTCTCATGGTTTCCCACCTTTATGGAGTTAGGTCGCGGCTTCGACAAGACCGAGCTGACCTATGCGGTTGCGGTACCCTTCATCATGAGCATGATGGGTAATATAGCCGGTGGACACCTGACGGACAAGCTGACTCATCGGTATGGGATTAAGATTGGCCGCAAGGCATTGGGCTCTTCGTCGCTCGCTATCTCGGCCGTCTGTATGTTCCTTGCGGCCTTCATCCCGGGCAAGATGGCAGTCTTTGTGTTTCTCTCGCTCTGCTTTGGCATCTTCGACTTGATGCTGCCCTCAGCATGGGCGCTGTGCATCGACTTGGGCAAACAGCAGGCAGGCACACTCTCTGGTGCCATGAATACGGCGGGCAACATCGGTGGTTTCTGCTGCGGCATTCTCTTTGGCGAGCTGGTGCAGCAGTCAGGCAACTACAATTTGCCGCTCTATATGATTGCCGTCATGCTGATCATCAGCGCGGTGCTCTTCGCCTTTATCAATCCCGAGAAGCCGATTGTCAAGGAATGATGGTAAAGAAGAGGGCGTGTCAAAATGAAGTGAACCCCTGAAGTTTTTTGTCTAACTTTTGGAAAAGCTGCAGAATTCGAAAACCTTTCAAATTTCATGATTCATGAAGCGTTCAAACATTTGTCGGTAGGCTTCTACTTTCTTGTCGAATGACAAGGGATAGGCTCGTGAAGATGACGGCAAGCGGTAGAGTACCATCTGCTCGCCGTCCTGATTCGTCACATTAGGAATGTCCACATACGCATTCACCTTGGGCATCGTAGGAATGCCAAGCGACGTACACAGCGTCTCGGTGGCCTTTTCGCCCGTGGTGACGACGGCACGCAGTTGGGGCAGACGAGCTATCAATGCCCGCACGTCCGTAGGCTCCACCACCTCCAGAAACTTGTCCGACGCATTGTCCTGCAAGCGCCTGATGGCTGTCGAGGTGTCGAAGAATGCGACACCCTTTTCTTGGCAGAACGCCACGATGTCGTCGAGCCGGAACCGCTTGTGCTCCTCGTCCACGAACCGGTTGCGGTCACCGAAGAACACCGCTCCCTCAATGCGCCAGTGGTCGTTGATGAAGTTGGGGTAATAGAAGTCCATGCACCACCGCTTGCGCTGCGGCGGAAAACTGCCCAGAAACAGCACCCGGGCATTCTCGGGCAGAAACGGTCGCAATGGGTGATATTCCACGCCGTCTTGACTGCGCTCTATATTCTCGGTGTTCAGATATGATTCCTGCTGCATACGTATAGCATTTCCAATAGAATAGCTGCAAAATTACAAAATGTCGGGCAAAAAGCAAAATTATTAATGCCCCAAAAAAGACATTTAGTTAATGAAACAAGAAAACGGGGAAAATTCTTGCATAAGTGGCATATTTTATGTAATTTTGCGGGCAAAATAATAACAAAACAACATTAAAAACATAAAAGCAATATGAAGAACTTAGACTGGGGAAACCTGTCGTTCGGTTACATGAAGACCGACTACAATGTACGCTGTTACTATCGTGACGGCAAGTGGGGCGAGATTGAGGTCTGCTCCGACGAGTATCTGAACCTGCACATGGCAGCCACCTGCCTGCACTACGGGCAAGAGGCTTTCGAGGGTCTGAAGGCTTACCGCTGCAAGGACGGCAAGGTGCGCATCTTCCGTGTGGACGAGAATGCCAAGCGCCTGCAGTCGACCTGCCGCGGCATCCTGATGCCCGAGGTGTCGACAGAGCTGTTTACGGAGATGGTAAAGAAGGTGGTGCGCCTGAACCAGGAGTGGATACCGACCTACGAGAGCGGTGCCACGCTCTACATCCGTCCGCTGCTCATCGGAACGAGTGCACAGGTGGGTGTGCATCCCTCAAAGGAGTACTGCTTCCTGATTTTCGTCACGCCCGTAGGTCCTTACTTCAAGGGTGGTTTCTCTACCAACCCCTATGTCATCGTGCGCGACTACGACCGTTCGGCTCCCCTCGGCACGGGTAAGTATAAGGTGGGCGGCAACTATGCTGCATCGCTGTTTGCCAACAATCTGGCCCACGAGAAGGGCTATGCCTGCGAGTTCTACCTGGATGCCAAGGAGAAGAAGTACATCGACGAGTGCGGTGCTGCCAACTTCTTCGGTATCAAGGACAACACCTATATCACTCCCAAGTCGACGAGCATCCTGCCCTCTATCACCAACAAGTCGCTGATGCAGGTGGCCGAGGACCTGGGCCTCAAGGTGGAGCGTCGTCCCATCCCCGAGGAGGAACTGGCTACGTTCGAGGAGGCTGGTGCCTGCGGCACAGCTGCCGTCATCTCGCCCATCTCGTATATCGACGACCTGGAGAACGGCAAGCGCTATACATTCTCGAAGGACGGCCAGCCTGGTCCTGTGTCGAAGAAACTTTACGACACGCTGCGCGGCATACAGTATGGCGAGATAGAGGACAAGCACGGCTGGACCACGGTGGTCATTGAGTAGTCAAACATTAAAGCTTCAAGAAAGATGGGAACAAATCAAGATTACAAGAACCGGGCCCTTGCGGATTTGGAGGGCAACTGGGGAACAGCGGCTATTATCACGCTGGTACTGGCCCTGATAACTGGAGTGCCGGGGCAATTCCTGGGCATGACGTTCGACACCGTAACGGGCATGGGCATCAGCAGCGCATGGAACCTGCTCTGCCTGCCAATGACGTGGGGCTATATGGTGCTCTTCCTGAGCCTGACACGCAAGGAGGCATTCAAGATTGAGGGTTTGTTCGACGGCTACAAGGACTTCGTGCGCGTCTTCCTGGCCCAGCTGCTGATAGGCATTGCCTGCTTCGTGGGCTTTCTCTGCCTCATCGTGCCGGGATTCATCCTCTGGCTCATGTTCTCGATGACGAACTTCATTCTGAAGGACGATGCCGGACTGAGCTCCATCGATGCGATGAAGAAGAGTGCTGAGATGATGAGTGGTCACAAGATGGAACTGTTCTGGCTCTTCTTGTCGTTCATCGGATGGTTCATCCTCTGCTTCCTGACGCTGGGCATTGGATTCCTCTTCCTCATCCCGTATATGCAGACCGCACAGGCTCATTTCTACGAGGACTTGAAGGCAGAGAAACGTGGCATTAATCCTTCGTTCTGATGGGTAAAGGCAAGCTGGCGAAATTCGCTGATATGGAAACTTACGACTGCGTGTTCCAGTATCCCTATGGGGCGCTGGAACACGCTGCTTTCCCCTTGCAGGGCCGCTGGCGCGAGGAGTATTTCAAGAACCAGAACCCCATCGTGCTGGAGCTGGGCTGCGGCAAGGGGGAGTATACGGTAGGACTGGCCCGTCGACATCCCGACGTCAATTTCATCGGTGTCGACATCAAGGGAGCCCGCATGTGGACCGGTGCCACGCAGGCTGTCAGGGAGGGGCTGAAGAACGTGGCCTTCCTGCGCACCAACATCGAGATTATAGACCGTTTCTTCGGACCCGACGAGGTGCAGGAGCTGTGGCTCACGTTCAGTGACCCGCAGATGAAGAACCCGCGCAAGCGACTCACCTCCAGCTACTTCCTGGAGCGCTACCGACATTTCTTGGAGGACGACGGTGTGGTGCACCTGAAGACCGACTCCAACTTCCTGTTTACCTACACCACGCTGCTGGTGGCCAAGAACGGGCTGTCCACGGATGCCTGCACCACCAACCTCTACGACCCCGCGGAGCGCGCTATGGCCATCAGTCAGCAGGCCATCGAGGCCTTCACTGAGGCAGCATCCATACAGACCTATTACGAGGGCATGTGGATAGAGCGCGGACTGAACATCAAGTATATGAAGTTCCGCCTGCCCCATGAGGGCCAGCTGGAAGAGCCTGATGTCGAGATAGAGCTGGACGACTACCGCTCTTATCATCGCGACAAGCGCAGCTCGAAGGACAAGGCGAAATAAAAATCCCACAACGCGACATGAAGAAGCTATTCCTTTTTACGGCTCTGGCCGCCCTGCTGTTGGCTGCCTGCGGACAACAGCAACAGCCGCAAGAGACATCCGAAGCCATCAGCATCTATACCGTGGAGCCTGGCGACTCGACACGCTACGGGCTGGCCTGTGAAGGGTGTACAGACTCCATCCTGGTGCTGTTGCCCTATGAAGGCGGCGACCCCGACACACTCGACATCGCACAGGCTTTCATCGACCGCCGCATCTATGGTCGTCCGCATACGGGCGACAAGATGGCTGTCATCATGAGTCCCGACAGCACGGGAGAAGTACTGACGGCCGTCAACATCAGCACACTCAACGGTGAATGGAGCTATCAGGTCACACCTGTCCTGAGCCCGCATCATCCGAACATGCCTCCCCTACCCGACAGCATCCGCCAGCGTATCATGGCACCGCGTACCTATAGCCTCGTCCTGAAAAACGGAGGAATGGCCTTCAGCAAAGGCGCATATCGGCAGAACAGTGACAAAATGAGTCCGGTGAAATATCCAAAGCTAAGACGCTATGCCCGCTGGCACCTCTACAATGGGAAGCTGGTGCTGCTGGGCGACAGCAGTAGCCGACAGCAGCCCGACACGGCCACCATCCTGCTGCTGCGGCGCGACTCGCTGGTGCTGCGCTTCAGCAACCACGAACAAGAATACCATAAGAAATAACAGCCGTACAGTAAAGGACTTGCTCATGTACGCCCTTTACTGCACGGCCACATGGGTCATTTATATTGCGAAAGGCGGCATCCCATGTCGGAGGTTTGAGGGTTCAGGCGCCGCAATCAGGCAGGATATGCTCTTTCAGTACCAAGGACACCAGACTGACCGTGTTTTTCACATCAAACTTAGCCAGCAAACGTTTCCGATACCATTTCACGGTTTCAACGCTGAGGTGCATGCGGTCGGCAATCTCCGGATTGGAGCACCCCTTACAGACATCATAGAGAATACGCTGTTCCGGAATGGTGAGGCGCACGGCCTTGCTGGCTGACTGTCGGATGATGGTTTCTACCGCAGGACTGATGTAGCGCAGCCCTTTCCATACTTGCTCTATGGCAGTGATGAGTTCGTCAATGGGGACACTTTTCAGCACATAACCATGAACACCGCTATCCAGCATCCGCCTTATAACGCTATATTCGTCGTGGATGGTGACAGCGACTATCCTGACTTTGGGGAACTCAGTCGTGACCCATTGGCAGAATGTCGTACCGTCGCCATCGGGCATGGAGATGTCAAGCAGCAGCACGTCCGGACAGCGTTCTGCCATCGCAAGTCGACAGTCGTTGAGTGTTGTGAAACAGCGGCTAACATGTACGGTGTCGCTATGATTGACGGCATCCGTCAGTCCTTCGTTGAACATCGTGTGGTCGTCCACGATATACACATCTATCTTATATTTCATAATGGCAATGTGAGGTTGATTTCTGTTCCTTCGTTTTCGCTGGTGACTATTCGCAGCGTCCCGTGGTAGGAGGCTATACGCTCGCGAATGTTTTGTAAGCCCATTCCGTTTCCGTCGGCCATGCCCTTGCCATTGTCGCTGACGGTGAGGGTCACTTCGTGTCTGTCCTGCATTAACTGGATGTCAATATGGGTAGCCTCGGCATATTTCATGGCATTGTTCACCAGTTCGTAGGCACAGCGGTAGAGTGTCAGTTCCCACTCTTTGCTGAGTCGGATGTCGCCGTATGTCTGGAATGCTGCGCCTGGAACGGAGCGTACAAAGTCGCGAAGGGCTGACACCAGTCCCCCTCGCAACAACTCCTCAGGCATCAGATGGTGCGAGATGCGGCGCAGCTCGGTATGCGTCGTGTCAAGCAGTCGCAAGGTCTCGTCCTTGCTCGCGTTTCCCCCTATTTTCAGTCGGAGCAACGACAGCATACCACCCAGCGAGTCGTGCAGCTCGCGAGCCAGGATATGTCGCTCTTTCGCCTCTGTCTCTAACGCCACCTTGGCCGCCAGCAGTGCTTTCTGCCGACGGTGAGCCAGATGCAAATAGACCATCAAGGCTACGGCTGCGGCCAGCAGCGCTACGGCCAGGCACAACAGCCATCGCCAGAGCCGCTGCTCGCTGGCCAGTTGTGCTATCCGGGCCTCCTTCTTTTCCGTTTCGTAGAGCACCTCCATCTGCGAGAGACCGCTCTGATAGTGGTCGGTGGCATAGCGGTTCATCAGGTCGTATGCCTTGTTCATGTACTCGCGCGCCCTGGTCTTGTCACCTAATTCAGCGTATATCTCTGCTAAAAGCATATAGCCACCCTTGTCGGCAATGGTTGCCGCTGAGTCGGGATGGACGCTCTTCAACCCATAATCCAGCGCCTCTTGCCACCGCTGCTCAGCCATCGCCACCTCGCAGGCAGCCATATACACCTCGCTGACATCGTCGAACATGATTTCCTGCGGGATATTCTCCAATGCTTCTTGCACGCACACCTTGGCCTTCGCCACCTCTTCATGACCCTCCATCAGCAGTATGCGGGCTTTCAAGGATAGCGTATAGACATACGCCATGGGGTCTTCCTTGCGGTGCGACGTGTAGTAGCGCAATGCCAAGTCTGCCGCTTGCAGGGCTTTGTCATAGTCGCCCGTCTGGTAGTAAACACCAGCGAGTCCCTTCCTGGGCATCGTTATCATCAGTGAGTCGCCCGATGCCTCTGCCTTGTCGAGGGCTTTCAGGTAGTTGTGCTCTGCCTCCTGCCAGTTGCCCATCTGACTGTACAGCTCACCTATATTATTATAGAGCACCACCTGACTCTCCCACCAGTCGTACTTCTCGAAGACGGGCAACGCCAGCTGATAGTAGTGGATGGCCAGATGTGCCTTGTCCTGCATGTTATAGACATTGCCCAAACTGCCGTAGATGACGGAGCGGGCATCGTCGATGGTCTTCGCGTCATAGCGGCTCTGCGTGGTCATGGTGTCGATGACGGCCAGCGCATGCTGATACAGACCGATGGCCTCGTCATACTCCCCGCGTCCATAGTGCATCTGTGCGAAATGCCGTATCACGTTCTGCCGCACGTACAGGCCATTCCGCTGATAGCTCAGGGCCAGCGCCTTGCGACCGTAGTATTCGGCCTTCTTGCCGTCGTAGGGCA
>CAMNPM010000060.1 GCA_946548065.1 uncultured Prevotella sp.
ACAACATGATCACCATCAACGGACAGAAGATGGGCAAGTCGCTGGGCAACTTCATTACGCTGGAGCAGTTCTTCACCGGGCAGCACGAGAAGCTGGAGAAGGCTTATTCGCCCATGACCATCCGCTTCTTCATCCTCTCGGCACACTATCGCGGCACGGTAGACTTCTCGAACGAGGCACTGCAAGCTGCAGAGAAGGGGCTGGAGAAGTTGTCCAACGCCATCAGCGACCTGGAGCGCATACAGGCTCAGACGGCATGCGATGCTGAGACAGAGCGCATTGTCAGGAGTCTACGGCAGAAGTGCTACGACGCGATGAACGATGACTTTGCTACACCGCAGGTTATCAGCCATCTGTTTGAGGCTTGTACCACCATCAACAAGCTGGTAGACCACAAGGCCTCCATCTGTGCCGACTGTCTGAAGGAACTGAAAGAGGTGATGCACCTCTTCACTGAGGATATTCTGGGCCTGTCAACTCTCAACTCTCAACTCTCAGCTTCCGGCAATGCTGCCCGTGAGGAAGCCTTCGGCAAGGTGATGGACATGGTGCTCGAACTGCGCGCCAAGGCCAAGGCCAACAAGGACTGGGCCACGTCTGACAAGATTCGCGACGACCTGGCTGCCGCCGGATTCGAAGTGAAAGACACCAAGGACGGAGTAACCTGGAGACTCAACAAGTAGCCGCAAGTAGCCCCTACTACAAATTACGCGAATTACACGAATTTTATTTGAACACAGAGGCACAGAGTTTTTATTTCTTGCGATGGAAATAGCTCTGTGTCTCTGTGTCTTTGTGTTCCATAAATATATCAATCCTCATAAGCCTCGGCCGTCATGTAGATGGCAATCATATCCCTCCACATCTCATAGGCCGGCATGTAGACAAGTCCGTCGTGAGGCCCACGCGTACCCCACGAGTTCTTCATAATATAATAAGGAGACTGATGCTCGTCGCGAGCCATACCTACCACGCACATGGCATGGCCCCGGCTCTCCCAGCACACGGGATGGCGGCGGCGCAAGGCCCGGTCCACACGCTTCCGCAGCGTATCCGGCGGCACGTTCAACAGCCGGTTCTTCTCCCAGTTGTCGGGCACAGGCACCTCTATCTTCCGGTAGTAAGGCGAGTCGGGCCAGCTGGTCAGCGACAGATACTCGTCGGGCGCACATACGGAGTGGGCAAACTCCTGCGGAGTATAGCGGGCTCCCAGCATGAACACCCATCGCGGTGTGGGCAGATCCTCGACGGCATCATCGGGCAGCACATCGTAGCCTACCACCCCATAGTGCTGTATCATGTTGAGTAGTGTCTGGCCCATAGCCCGCTGGCTATGATGAGGGGTAGGAGGGGAGGGGGTAGAGCTGAAGAACTGTCGCTGGTAGTCTTTCAACATGCGCCCAATGTAGACGGGCGACAGGTTCACCGAGTCGCCACGCAGCAAATGCTCCGTCTCGATGGTGGCCAGCATAGCATAAGCCCAGCAGAGCTCCGACTTCCCCTGGTTTTTCACCGGAGTCATGGGCAGTAGCAGCTCGTGGGTAAATACATGGCGGGGACGCTGATGACCGCACGACACCATCATCAACACTACTGCCAAGAGCAAAGCTAATCTGCACTTCATGGTGCAAAGATACAAAATATTCGATAACTAATAGGGTGAAATTCACAAATATTTCGTAATTTTGTCCCCCAAAAGCATCAAGATATGAAGAAACTGACACTTTTGCTGGCTCTGCTACTTGCAGTCCTGCAGATAAATGCCGCTCCCGCACTAAGGGGAGCTTTCACCGTTCGACAGGCTGACGGAACGCTACTTACCATTGAGCAGTTTGGCGACGAACACCACCACTGGACAGCAACCACCGACGGTATGATGGTGGTCAATACGGGGCATGGATACTTCGTTGCACAGATTGACGAGCAGGGACAGCTGCAGGCCACCGACGTGCTGGCCCATGAGGCAGACCAGCGCAGCGATGAGGAGCAACGGCTCGTGGAGCGCCAGGCACAGCGTCGCACCTTGTTCCACCAGCAGGGCGAGGCAGCCCGCCGCAGAGCATTGAGCATAGGCAGCAACTCCTACTATAAATACTTTCCACATACAGGGTCGCCACGGGTGCTCTGCATACTGGCTGAGTTTCAGGATGTGAAGTTCACCGTCAACGAGCCCCAGCAGGCCTTCTATCAGATGATGAATGGCAACGAACAGAAAGACATGGGCAACCACAACCAAAACAACGTGGCCAGCGTGCGCCAGTATTTCGAAGTCAGCAGTCATGGAGTTTTCACTCCTGAATTTGATGTGGTGGGACCTGTCACCCTGCCTAAGAAGATGGCGGACTATGGCGGGAAAAAAGATGATGGCAGCGACGACCAGTTCAACCTGTTCTGCAAGGATGCCATAGCCAAGGTGAAAGAAGACGGGCTGGTGAGCGACTGGGGCCGCTACGACAACGATGGCGACAAGAAGTGCGAACTGGTGTGTATCATCTATGCCGGCTACGGACAGAACCAAGGCGGCGACAACAACACCATCTGGGCCAAAGCCTCCATGCAGAACATCAAGGCTGACGACAACCATACCCTTAGCTTCTTTAATTGCAGTTGCGAGCTGTTTCACAACGATTCCAGATATCTCGGTTACATCAATGGAACAGGTGTCTTCCTGCATGAGATGTCGCACTGCATGGGTCTGCCCGATCTCTATATGACTGTCTCGTCGGGCTATGCCAACAATCAGGGCATGGAGACGTGGGACTTGATGGACTATGGCTGCTACAACCGCAACGGCTATGCTCCCAGCCTCTATACCGCCTGGGAGCAGGAGGCGATGGGCTGGATTGATATAGAGCCAGTCACTGAAGCACGGCAGCTGTCCAGCCTCGTTCCGCTGGAGGAAGGGGGCAAAGCCTATAAGATAGTGAACCCCGACAATGACAAAGAATTCATCGTGATGGAGAACATCCAGCAGCGCGGACTGAACCAGTATGCCTATGGCCACGGCCTGCTGGTCTACCATGTGGCTTATCCCAACACTACGGTCAATATGGGCGACCGCATCAACAATACAGTGGGGCGTCCTGGTGTAGCGGTGGTGCCTGCCGGAGGGACATTGATCTGCAGCTACCTGCGAGGCACAGGCAAGAGTTATACCAACGCCCAGTGGAAAGAGAGCCTGGCCTCTTCGACGTTCCCAGGCACCCAGGGAGCATATACGCTGTCTGCGGAGCTGGGGTTGCCTAACTATTGTTTCTATGTGGGCTACAGCAGCACCAAGGCTGTCGACTTCACCCTGACAGGCATCACTGAGGATGCGCTCGGAGGCATCACCTTTAATATAGAGACTACAGCTATCCTGACTCCCAAGATCAATGCCGACAGTCTGCCCACCAAGATATTCACCCTCGACGGCCGTCTGCTCTCTGCTCCCCAGCGCGGACTCAATATCATCAATGGCCGCAAGGTGTTGAAGAAGTAAGACGTAAGAGGTAAGAAATAAAGAATCGGGGCCTGCCCGCCATGGGTTGACCCCGATTCATCGGTTTTAGTAGTTAGTTTGAGTAGTTTAATTCGCGTTGTCCTTATTCTACCGGTACCAGTTTGATATAGAACAGGTTACCTGAGTCGGCCTTGGTCAGCTCATGATCGCCAGCCTCCAGCGTAGCCTCCAGCACACCGTTGGCTCCTGCCTGCTTTTTGCCGTCAATCTTTATCGTGTAATTGGTATCCTGACTGCCGAAGTAGAGTGTCATCTTGTATTTGCCCGGCAATGTGAACTTGATAGATGTTGCGCTCTCCAGCTTCAGGCAGGTTTTATACTCCACTCCGTCTACCGTGGCCGTACCCTTGCTGTTCGAGCCGTTGCCTGTTACGGTGAACAGCGAGTTCGAGGGTGTGCCGTTCTTGTCGAAAGAGCAGGTCACGGTCTCACCGGGAGTCACTGTTCCACTGCTGGGGTTGTCGCCCGTGCCGGGATTGTCGCCAGAGCCTTGCGAAGCATTGTCCTCGCCGCAGATGCCCACCAGCGCCGTCTTATAGTTGTCCAGCATGCCTCCAAGGGTGGTATCGTAGGCTGAGTCGTCACTGTCGCTGCCTGTATTGTCTTTAAAGGAATAAGAGAAGTCGCCATGATTCATACGTCCGGCACCGTAATAGCCCGTTACCCGCCCAGGCACGGCATCTGCATCGTCAGCCGTATAGCGGTACATCACGCTGGCATCGGTATCAAAGTTGTTGTATGCCGTACCACCCTGTTTGGCTACTTCTGTTGCAGGAACCTTGGCATCGCGCGTAGCGGTCTCGTAGGCATCATAGCCCGTCTGTCCGGCATTGGCCTGGGTGTAGTAGCTGAAGTTCTTGGCCGTCTTGTCGAAATAGTTGCCATAGGCCTTGATCATGCCTCCATCCTCGCTCGAGAAAGTACCGCTGCCTTTGGCGTCAGTTCCCTGCATGGAGGTCAGGATGGGTTTCTTGGTGTTCAGGAAGTAGTTGTTCTCCACAAACACGCTGGCTCCGGTGGTGGCACCTACGCCATACTTAGCCACATTGTCGAAGTAGTTGTTCCACACATGAACCGACATGGTGCGTACGCGCGGATGGCGCGAGTCAGAATGGTCAAACCAGTTGTGGTCGTAAGAGATATAGTTCGGACCCGACTCGTCCTTCATTCCAAACATATTGGTCTTGCCGGTATCCCAGTAGTGGTTGTAGCTGACGGTGACATACTTCGAGTCCTTCTTCACGTCCACCGAGCCGTCACCTTTGGCATGGTCGCCGCTACCATTGGGGCCATAGAACACATCCATGTGGTGTACCCAGATGTTCGAGTTGTAAGTGTCCATCGAGATGCCGTCGTCCATACAGCGCATGATGCCGAAGTTGCGGAACTCGACACCCTTCGAGTTGCGCACCAGGAACCCGAAGCCACGCACGGTAGCATCGTCGCCAACACCCTCGATGGTGATAGGCATTTCCGAGTCGGCATTTTTACCTTTTATCTGGATGCCTTCTTCCGAGCTGCTGATGCCGTCAAGGTCGCTCTTCTCTATCAGTCCGATGATGCGGAAGACGATAGGAGTAGTGTCCTTGCCCTTCTGATAGGCATCGATAATATGCTGAAGACCTACACAGGGATTCGAGTCCGCACCTGTAACATTGGTAGAAATGGTCTTGGCTGTCTGCTTGGTGACATACAGCACCTTGGCACCGTTCTTCAGCGTACCGTCCTCGTTGTAGGCTCCGGGGGTATAGCCCATGAAGGCAAAGCCCTCGCGGCTGAAGTTCACCACCTGCAGCCCCGTAGCCTCGCTGGCCGTGCCTGCTATCTCGGTGCCGCTCTCATTCACCGCCACCACCTTCATGCTGTACGTGCCAGCCTTCAGGCCCAGGGCGTCGGCCCGTCCGTAGCTGCCATAGTCGCGCACCAGCTGTGCGTCAATCTTCGTATAGTCGCTATACTGGCCGCCCTTCACGTAGACGTTATACGTCTTGGCACCCGTAAACTTCTCGAACTTCACATATGCCGACTCCAGCCAGGCCTTGGCCTCGCTGATCTGCACGGCTCCCGCTGGGTTGTTGATTTCCCCGTCGCCGCTGGGCTGAGCCTTGCTGAAGGCTACGGTCCTTACATTGTTATAAGTATAGCTGCCTGCTGCCTGGTTCACAGTCACGTCGGCTCCGCTGAAGTCGATGCTGCTCACCGACTCCGTGTTGTAATACCGCTTCGTGTCGTCCGTCAGCGTCAGCACAGCCTGATTCTTCGAGGCATCCATCGCGGTGGAGTAGTCGCTCTGCGCCTTTGCCCCCACTGCCGACAGCAGTGTCAAGGCCATCATCATCTCCTGTAAAGTCTTAGTTCTCATAGTCTGTATTCTCCTCCTTTATTTATTGATTATAACCTTCTTGCCGTCGATAATGTAAACCCCCTTCTCCAGCCGGGCGGCACTGCTGCCCACCTGCTGGCCCTGAAGGTTGTAGACGGGCTTGCCCTCCACACCATACTGCTTGGACAAAGCCTCGCGCTCCTCAATGCTGGCAGCATTGCTCATGTCAATCACCACCTCGCTCATGTCGCTGGTGGTTGTCGCAGTACCATTGTTATACTCGATGGTCACCTGGTCGCCATCGAAGGTAATCCTCTTGACGGTCTTGCCGTCTATCGGACCTCCGTCAGCCAATGCAGCCACCGACAGACAGCACAACGAACCCAGTAAAAACAGTTTCTTCATAGACGTAAAACACTTGTTTTAGAAAGTGCATGCAAAGTTACGAAGAATAATCCGTAATTCACCCGTTAATTACACATTTTTAGCGTAAACGTTTGAGATAAGGTGCCAAGTATGGGGCAAGCCAAACTGGCCGTTCTATTTTGTGAGGCGTAACCTCGTGTGCAGTGAGGCGTAACCTCGTGTGCTGTGAGGCGTAACCTCGTGTGCTGTGAGGCGTAACCTCGTGTGCTATGAGACGTAATGTCGTCATAAGGGGGCAACACTCCCCCCGATTGGCCGGAAAGCCTTTGTATAAAGGGGATTAGGTGGGGTGGGTGTTTGTCCAACACTACACCCAACACTACACCAACACTACACCAACACTCCCCCAAACACTCCCCCCAAAATCCCCCAATACTCTACCACTCATCGATAGGACCATTGCGACAACGAGAGTTCAACAGTGTCCCTAATTTTCGCAATCCCATCAGGGGATCCTCTGAATTGCAGTTTTGCTGCGATGCTATGTAAAATTTGCGCCCTGGGCAGGCTGTAGAAATTCCCTCCCGTGGGAATAAAAGTGCGGACGTTATACCTGTTTCTGGCGGCGAGCATGAGTGTTAGTTTTTTTGTTATTGCGGCATTACTGCTGGGTGGCTTCCCTTGAAGGCAGCCAGACTCTCGGCTGGGGGGTGTTTGGTGTAGTGTTTGGTGTAGTGTTTGGTGTAGTGTTGGGGGAGTGTTGGGTGTAGTGTTGGACAAACACCCACCCCGGCACTTTCCCTTTGTACAAAGGACTTCTGGCAGGGTTGGGGGGGAGTGATGAGATTCAAGCGTCTGTGGGAGATGCCACGGAAAAATCTACGAGCGCCTTCATTGAGCTGTCCCCGTGTTCCGTTAGGCAAGGAGTAGGCAAGGAGTAAGCAAGGGGTTAGCAAGCCCAAGCAAGGTGTTTGGGCTTGCCTGGGCTTGCGTAAGGAGAGAGGACCCGCCTGATGCTACGTTCCATTTTCTACCTAATCCCCCGATAGCATCGCCACACTCTGGGATGTCACGGCACAGGTCTGCGACATCTTATAAGCAGTCTCCGCTGCCAGCTGTGAGACATTCACAAGTCTTGTGAAACACAATTTCGACATTTTTCCAGCAAATAATTTGGGGAGTTCGATTTTTATTATTAATTTTACAATTGACTCTGTTAGCCCACTAGGGTAAGCGGGTCGCGACATATTGGTAAAAGGACGTTTACGAACGTTACTATTCCACAGGAAATCAAGGATGTCTGAAATGTGGAAGTTATTACATTGGTTTCCGTGTAAGTTGTTATAAATTAGCCCATTTGCGCTAATTTGCGTCATTCTTTTACTTACTAACTCGGACGAATATTGAGGCAGTTCCGTTACCAAAGTGTAACAAAATTCAAGGTGCTGCTGTACTTGAAGAAAGGCAGCACAGACAAACGAGGCAAGGCGCCCATTATGGGACGCATCACCCTCAACCGCTCGAACTTGTTCGCTTGCCAGAGCAAGAATTCGACGGCGCAGTTCTCCTGTAAGTTATCGTGTACCACTAATCTGTGGAATCCCCGTTCGTGTTGAAGCGTAATGTGAACTTCACTGTCCAAAGCATACAGAAAAGTGGGAAAAAACATTAAAATGTGATTATTTACTAAATATACGAATGTTTTGAGTGTTCTTTCAGAGAAAATTTGTAACTTTGTACCAAGAACAATATAAATCCATTATGGACAAAGACATTAATCGCATCAAAGTCGTGCTTGCAGAGAAGG
>CAMNPM010000061.1 GCA_946548065.1 uncultured Prevotella sp.
GACTGTTAATCAGGGGGTCGTTGGTTCAAGCCCATCCTGAAGCGCCTTAAAAATGAGAGAGTTGTGCAAGTAACTCTCTCTTGTTTTTTGTCCGTCTGAACAAATTTTGGTTATTAATACTGGCTATTTAGGGTCACCATATCACTGAATATCATGGACTTCAAGGGAAAGAAAAGAAGATGTCATAAGAGAAAAAAGCGAACATCATCGTCGATGTGGACACCAAAGTGTTTTTCTATAATTTGAAAAACACTTTATTTTCTTTTGCGTATTTCACACAACGTTCGCAAATAGCATCTTTAGATTTATAAAAGGCATTATCATATTCATTCAGCCCCTCAATGATATTCGAAGAGAGAGGAGTCATCTTTCTTCCAGATTTTTTTATTCTTTTCCAATTGCTTCTCAGAAGACCAACATCCAGAATTGATGTCAAACCATAACTCAGCCCCCTTCTTCATATAGAACCTGTTGGGGTTACTGATGATAAAATTGTTGAAATCCCTTCTGACGTTGCCAACCTCATCGTCTTTGATGTTTCCATCGAATATGATGATGCCATATTGGGAGTTCGTATCGATGAGTTTGACTTTTATTCGTTCCCATGAGTAATCAATGTCTGTTATCTTACCTTTGGGCAACCGACCGTAGTTCTCCATATCAAACCATATCTGTTGTTCTTCCGCTGTCGAACACCCAAAAGGATACTGAAAATAAACGGTTTCACCCTTTGCATAGCCCTCTTCCTTCATTTCGCGTCTCGTCTCACGGAAATCTTTACTCATGTTGTTCTTGAGTCTTACCCAGAACCTCTTCAGCGGATTCTTACTCACTTTGTACTTTTTGGGAGTTGGAGTGCTTGCTTCAATATCATCTTCAGTAGCATAATCCAATCCTTGAATCTTTTTCTTATAATATGCCTTTAGAATATTATCCGACATATCATCAGGGTGGAAAACATTCTTGTTGACAAAATACTTTTGAAGGCGTGAACCTCCCCACAACCCCCAATTGTTCCTAATCCACATTCCTAATCCATGATGACAATTGATTCGAAAATCATCCAAAGACAGGGAGTCGGTAATGTAGCGTTTGTCCTCAGGACTAATTATTACGTCCAAAGAGTCAATGGCTTCGTCCATATCCTTGGGAATGTAGATTCCATCGATTCTATCCACGAGATACCGATAATCTCGTTGATATATAACTCTCTCCTGAGCTGCTGATGAAACACATAGAAGAAATGCTACGATGATGAGTGTCGTTGTTTTGTTTGTCATAAACAATAAAACCTTGATTTCATTTTGTTTTTTCTCGGGCTTTCACCAACTCCCCCGGGGTCGAGGTTCTTGATCAGTCATGGAAGCGCAATGGTGAGGATGAAGCCGACGCGGCATCCGGCCTGTTGCTTTTCGGCCAGTTCGAGCATTCCTCCTTGCTGGAGCATCATGCGGCGGCTCAGGGAGAGTCCGATGCCGCTGCCGCTGCGTTTGGTGGTGAAGAAAGGGACGAAGAGCGACTGGCGGTCTTCGGCGGGAATGGGCAGGCCGTCGTTGCCGATGTAGAGGGAGAGCCCCCTCCCACCTCCCCAATGGGAGGCTTTTCGCTGTTCCAACGCCTTGCGTGAGGGTGTCTGAAGGGCGTTTTCGTCTATCATCGCGACTACCATTCTGCTGGAACTGGCTTCAACGGCATTCTTCGTCAGGTTCATCAGTACTTGGCGCAGCATGCCA
The DNA here is from genome assembly GCA_946548065.1 of uncultured Prevotella sp. Lineage (GTDB taxonomy): Bacteria > Bacteroidota > Bacteroidia > Bacteroidales > Bacteroidaceae > Prevotella. The sequence goes on from CAMNPM010000061.1 coordinate 1,734, forward strand.
GTATCAGCACGGACAATGATGTCTGGGAGAATGCTTATCTCCCACGTCTGTTCGGGATAAGCCTTGCGCACGTCATGGAGGAGCGGAAGGAGTTGGATGTCAGTCAGGACAGGTTTCTCCAGTTCTGAGATCTTGCGGTAGTTGGACACGAATTCACTGAGATGGCGCGAGGTGTCGTAGATGGCTTGGATGCCGGGTTCGAGTGCGGTGTCCTTTATGTCCTTGCGGCCGAGCATCGACTGGCTGATGCTGCTGATGGGTGCTATGGCGTTCATGATTTCGTGGGTGAGTACGCGGGTGAGCCGTTCCCACGACTCCACCTCATTCTGGTTTACCTGTTGGCGAATGGTATCTCCCAGTTGGTTCAGGGTCTGTTGCATGGCGCGCTCGCCCGGCAACAGCCCGTCGGTAGGCAATCGGAAGGTGAAGTCGCGATTGCGCATGGCCTCCTGCATCAGATGTGCACGCTGCCGCAGTTTCCGCTGATGGTGTATAAGCCACCAGCTGAGCCCACCCAAGGCTACACCTGATAATATAAGCGCTGTAATCATAACTCTCAACTCACGATAGTCGTTTCATCTTGTTATAGAGTGTCTGCCGCGTGATGCCCAGCAGTTCTGCGGCCTGTGTGAGATTGCCGTGGCACCGGTCAAGGGTGCGGCGGATATGGTCTTTCTCCATCTCGTCGAGTGTGACGATCTCGCTCTGCATGTCGAGCACGTCCTTCAGCTTGCGGATGAGTTCGTCGTTGTCCCATGGCTTGGTGATAAAGTCGGCGGCTCCGCTCTTCAGTCCCTTTACGGCCAAAGTCACGTCGGCATAGGCCGTGAGGAGCACCACAGGGGTCTGAGGATGCTGCTTGCGGATAGCCCTGAGCCAGAAAAGACCTTCTTGACCGCTGTTCACACCAAGAGAAATATTATGTTGCATGACTTTTGTCACGACTCGGCCATCAGGAAGCAGGCTTTCATGGTCCTCGCTGTTCCAAAAGTTCATATCCAAGAGCACAATGTCTATTTCTTCCTGCGCCATCGTCTTCAGGATGCCATCAGGCTTTTCCAGTGTCAGGATGCGTTCAAAGACGCCATCGAGCAGAAATCGCATGGCGGTCAGGATTGACGTGTTATCGTCGACGACAAGTATGGTTCCGTATTTGTTCATATCGTCTTTTTGCCTGCAAAGATAAGAAGTTTCTGTCTAAAAATCATACGGTAAGGTGTCTAATTTTTAGACGTTCTGCATGAGACAGTGTTAAAATGCTTGTCTGTGCCTGGGGAAAGACGTAACTTTGCGGCAAGTTAATAACGAAACGAGCATGAAACGTTTGATAGTATTATTGTCTTTGATACATTATTCTATGTTTAGCGAAGGGCAAACGGCATGGACCGTGCAGCAGTGCATGCGATATGCCCTTGAGCATAACCACGAGGTGAAGCAGGCTGAACTGGAACTGGACAGCTATGAGGCTGGCCACATAAGTGCCATTGGCAGGTTTCTGCCAGATGTGGGAGTCGGTATTGGCGCACAGTATAATTTCGGCCGCGCCATCGATCCGGAGACCAACGGCTACACCAATGTGAGTACCTTTTATAACGGCTACTCCCTGCAGGCCTCTCTGCCCGTCTTCGACGGTTTCAGTCGTCTGCATGCGCTCCGTGCTGCCAAAGCCAGCGTAATGATGGGGCGGGCCCGCCAACGACAGCAGCAGGACCAGACGGCCCTCAATGTGCTTCAGGCTTTTATGAATGTCGCCTATTACGAGGGGCTTGTGAAGATGGCCGAGGAAAAGATTGCGGAAGCCTCACTCCTGCTCCGTCAGACCCGTCTGTTGGCGGAGGTGGGCCGCAAGGGTGCTGCCGACGTGGCACAGGTGGAATCGCAGCAGGCAGAAGCTGACTATGAGCTGACCCGCCAGCAGAACCTACTGTCCTCCGCCCTACTGGAACTGAAAAAAGAGATGGGTTTCCCAATAAGTGATAGTCTGAGGCTCTCCCCCTGTCTCTCCCCCAACCCTGCAGATCTTTACACTCCCCTCCCTACTCCGGGAGGGATTGGTGGAGAGTCCGTCAGCGGGAATGGGGTAGAGCCCGTCAGTGGAGAGGCCTTAATCCTTTACCACCAGATGCAGGTCAGCAGGCATGAGTGGCATCAGGCCCGTGCAGCCTTTTATCCTTCTCTCTCACTGAGTGCGGGTCTGAACACCACTTACTATCATACGTTGCATGCCAACAGTGGTGATCCGTTCCACAGCCAGTTCAAGAACAACATGGGTGAGTATGTGAGTGCTACGCTGAGTATTCCGTTGTTCAACCGCCTGCAGACCATCGCCAACGTCCGCAAGGCCAGGAATAACTACAGGATAGCCCGCGAGAACTACGAACAGAAGCGGCAGGACCTGGAGAAACTCTCGCTGGAGGCTTGGCAGGACTGGCAGGGCTATCTGAAACAGGCAGACCAGATGGCCCATAAGGTAGAGGCAGACAGTATCGCCTATCAGCTGACACGCCGCCAGTATGAGGAGGGCCTGTCGACGGCCATCGACCTGCATACCACCTCGTCGCAGCTGCTCAAGTCGAAGGCCACACTGCTGCAATGCCGGCTGATGGCGGTTGTGAAGAAACAATTGGTTAGATATTATCAAGGAGAAACGATATGGAGCAGCGAGCGGAGAGCGGAGTTTACTCCAGCTATCCCGAGTCGCGAATGAGTTCAACGAAGTTAAATGATATGGAGCAGCGAGCGGAGAGCGGAGTTTACTCCGGCTATCCCGAGTCGCGAATGAGTTCAACGAAGTTAAACGATATGGACAGAATAATCGAAAAGACAAGGACACAACGGCTGATGAAGTATTGGCCGTATGCGGCTATGGGCTGTTTGCTGTTAGCTATTGGCTTGTGGCTCGTATTTGGCAGTCATGCCTCGACCCTGAAAGTCAGCAGAGAGGAGCTTACGGTGAGCGATGTACGGAAAGACGAATTCAAAGACTACGTGCGCACCAACGGACAGGTGATGCCCATCCAGGTGGTGCAGATATCGCCCGAGGAAGGCGGCATCGTCATGGAGAAGGTGGTTGAGGAAGGTACGCACGTCAGGAAGGGCGATGTCATCGTGCGCCTGTCGAACAGCAACCTCGACTTGCAGATCCTCAATGCCGAGGCCGAGCTGGCTGAGAAGCAGAACCTGCTGCGCAATACACAGGTGGCCATGCAACAAGACCGGCTGAACAACCAGACGGAGCAGGCCCAGCTCGATATGGACACGCAGCGCAAGCAGCGCACCTTCGAGCAGAACCGTCGGCTTTACGACGAGAAGCTCATCAGTCGCGAGGACTACATGCAGTCCGAGGAGGACTATCAGCTCTCGGCAAAGAAGCGTTCGTTGGTGAGCCAGCGCCTGAAGCAGGACAGCATCTACCGCACCGTGCAGATGGACCAGATGGAGGACAACCTGGAGAATATGCGTCGCAACGTGGTGCTCGTCCGTCAGCGCAAGGACAAGCTGGAGGTGCGCTCAGCCATCGACGGCGAGTTGGGGCTGCTCGACGTGGAGTTAGGCCAGAGCATCCAGCCTGGTCAGAAGATTGGGCAGTTGAACGACCTCAGCGATTATAAGGTGCAGGCACAGATTGACGAACACTATATCGACCGTGTGCGGCAGGGACTCACGGCCACCTTCCAGCGTGGCGACAAGCAGTATGAGCTGCAGGTGCGCAAGGTATATCCCGAGGTGCGACAGGGTAAGTTCCGCTGCGACTTCATCTTCCGAGGCGAGCGCCCTGAAAACATCCGCACGGGACAGACCTACTACATCGACCTCGAACTGGGCCAGCCCGAGCAGGCCGTGCTCATCCCGCGCGGCACCTTCTTCCAGACCACGGGCGGACAGTGGATTTTCGTGCTCGATAAAAGTGGCTCGAAAGCCTACCGCCGCAACATCCGCATTGGCCGTCAGAACCCGCAGTACTACGAGGTGCTTGAGGGTCTGGAGCCAGGCGAGCGAGTCGTCACCAGCGGCTACGAGGCTTTCAAGGACAACGAGGTGCTGGTAATCAAGTAAACAATACCAATATGAAGAGCTATTTCAGATTCCTGAGCCGTCACAGGCTGTTTACCTTTATCAATATCGTGGGGCTGTGCCTCTCGATGGCGTTCCTGCTGCTGTTAGGCGACCTCATCTACCGACAGACGACGGTAGAGAACTACCAGACGCGCGCCGACCGCACGTTCGTCGTAGGCAACGAGATGTGCATGATGTCGAACTTCCGTGTGGGCGAGCGGCTGAAAGAGCGTTTCCCTGAGGTGGAAGACTGGTGCTCGATGGCTGGCTACGGCATGACGTTTAACATTGGTGGGCAGAAGGTCGACACCAAAGTGCTCGTCACGGGCCAGAACTTCTTTACGTTCTTCGACTACCGCCTGCTGACGGGCGACCGTCGGAAGGTGCTCAGTGCGCCCAACCAGATTGTGGTGAGCAAGTCGTTTGCACAGCGCTATTGGCCCGACGAGAGTCCTATCGGCAAGGAGATGGTGTTGGGCGATGACGAAATGGAGTTAGGCGATGCGAACGACGGGAAAGGTCATATCACTTACACCGTCAGCGGCATCATGGACGACTTCGACCGCTCCATCATTCCCGACGGCTACGAATGTGTGTTCAACGTTGAGAACCTGCGCCACTTCCACTATTCGGCCTGGAACGAGCAGATGAACAACGCGTCGTGCTGCGTGCTCTTCCTGATGCAGCGCGAGGGCTGCGACCTGCGAAGCAAAACTGGCGATATGATCGACTATCTGAAGACTTTCTTCTGGCTTTACCAAATGGAGGCGGCAAAGGAACTGACGCTCACGCCGTTCTCCACCATTTACTATGACGCGATGGAGTGTTCGTTAGGGCAGGAAGACATCAATCACGGTAGTCGGGAGATGGCACACCTCTATGTAGTTGTTGCCCTACTGGTACTGGTGTTCGCCATCTTCAACTACGTGAACCTGAGTGTGTCGCTCACCTCGGAGCGGTCGAAGGAGATGGCCACCCGGCGGTTGTTGGGCCTGTCGCGCCTGCAGGTCTTTGGCAAACTGATAGGCGAGAGCATTCTCTTTACTGCCATTGCCTTCGTCGTTGGCTATGTGATAGCGCTCGCCCTGCAGGACAAGGCGATGGAGATGGCCAACTGTCCGCTGGACCTGCTGAAGGATACGGGCATTGGCACTATCATTGCCTTCGTGACGGGCATCATCCTCGTGGGCTCATTGGCAGGCTTCGTGCCTGCCACGATACTCAGCGGCTACCAGCCTATCGACATCGTGCGCGGTACCTTCCGCCGTCGTGTCCGTCAGCGGTGGAGCCACGCGCTGATGGTCATCCAGGCCGTCTTCGCCATCGTCATGCTGACCATCACGCTATTGCTGGGCAGCAGCATCCGCGAGCGCATGAACCGCCCGCTGGGCTACGACATCGAGAACATTCTCAAGACCTGGGATGTTGCCGGATTCAGCGAGAGTCAGCGGCAAGCGTTCCGCAGCAAACTGCTGGCGCTGCCGGAAGTGGAAACTGTAGGCTTCGGCTATGGCACACCATTAGAGGGACTGGAGAACCAGACTATCTCGGCTGACGGGACAGTGATAAGTCAGCGATTGCTGATAGGCGACAGTTGCTTCTTCAACACCTTGAACATCCACCCTGAGAAAACCTACAGCGAGGATGGCTGGGGGGTGAACCACCAATTGCTGCGTCAGTTCGGCAAGAACGATGATGAAAGGAGAATCGTCACGGCTGACGGGACACAGAACTTTGAAGTGGGCGCTGTCTATCCTGATATGGTCTATCAGAATGTGATGCGCGAAGAGGAACACCCCACACCCTTCTTAATCCTCAATGTAGGAGAATTCCGTGACGAAGCCGATATAACTGACAAATTCAATAACTATGTGAACAGGAGTTACGGCAAGCCCCGCCAAGCATTGGTAAAATATCACGGTGAGCGCAAGAAGGTGGAGGATGCCATCAAGCGGCAAATCAGCGCGATCACAGGCCAAGAGGCGGGCGACGTCCACTCACTCATGCAGAGCCACGAGGATTGGTACAAGGACTACCAGCGGTTCCTCAGCGTGCTGATGGTCTTTACGGCCGTTGCCCTGCTGATTGCCGTGCTCGGCCTGATGGCAATGAACAGCTATTTCATCAGTCAGCGTCGGCGTGAGATTGCCATCCGTCGCGTCTTTGGGGCAGAGATCAGCAGCATCACCCTGCGCC
>CAMNPM010000062.1 GCA_946548065.1 uncultured Prevotella sp.
AGCGTGCACGCCAGATCGCTCTGCTGCCTTACGTAACTGACATGATGAAGTAAAACATAAGGAGGACGCAAGATTATGGAAATTATACTGAAAGAAGATATTATCGGTCTGGGTTACAAGAACGATATCGTGAACGTGAAGTCGGGCTATGGCCGCAATTACCTGATTCCTCAGGGTAAGGGTGTTATTGCCTCGCCTATGGCTAAGAAGATTCTGGCTGAGAACCTGAAGCAGCAGGCTCACAAGCTGGCAGCTATCAAGGCTGATGCTGAGAAGAGGGCTGAGGCCATCAAGGATGTAGCCCTGTGCATTGCCGCCAAGGTGAGCGCTACTGGTCAGCTCTATGGTTCTGTAGGTGTCAACCAGGTGGCTGAGGAGCTGAAGAAGCTGGGCCACGACATCGACCGCAAGATTATCACCATGAAGGAAGCCAAGCAGGTGGGCGACTATGCTGCTACGGTTCACTTCCACAAGGAGGTGACTGTCGAGATTCCTGTCAAGGTTGTCGCTGAGAATGCTCCCGCTGAGGAGGAGAAGAAGGAAGAGGCTGTTGCCGCTGTTGAGGAGACTCCCGTTGAGGCTCCCGCAGCAGAAGAGGCTGAGGCCGCTACTGAGGAATAATACCGCTGTAAAGCAAATCATAAGTATTATAACTGTTGAATCCCGATTGTCTGCTGACGATCGGGATTCTTTGTTTTTTTATCTGCCAGTGATTGTTGTAACCGCTTGAACAATCCTTTTCTGGTAGATTAGGGGATGATATAAGAAGATGTCAAGATCCTTCTGGTGGAGAGCTGACAGCGAGCAAAGGGGCTGAAAAACGTGAGTTAACTCAAAAGTACTTGCGAGTTAACTCATTCGGCGAATCGAGTTAACTCAATCGATGAAGTGAGTTAACTCAATCGATGAAGTGAGTGAACTGTCTGTTCGGTTTTCTTTCCCACGGCCAGGGACAATAGCTGGAACGCACTCTGAAAAAAGTCCCAGGCCCTGGGACAAATACTGACTAACCCACTCGATTCAGCATAGCCCCCTTTTTTAGGTACGATAAAACTTTGTGTCTCTGTGGTGAGAAAGACGCATAAGAAGATTAGTGGCACAAAAAAACCGTCGGACCCATGGGTTCGACGGCATTCTCTCAATTAGTTCGTGCTAATTACTTAACAGCTGCAGTAGTGTCAGCAGCGGTAGTGTCAGCAGCGGCGCTGTCAACAGGAGCAGCAGCAGTGTCAGCGGGAACAACTGCAATTGAGTCTGAATCAACGGCCTCAGCCTGCTGAGTCTTGTTACCACAAGAAGCGAACGAGATAGCTGCAACAGCTACGAACATAAATACTAATTTCTTCATTTTTCTAATGCTTTTAAATCTGTAAAACAATCATTTGTTTATTAAAACGCTGCAAAGTTACGCTTTTTTTTGATACGTTGTACTTTTTTTCGCCACTTTTTTTTGCCCTTTTTTGTAACTTTTTCGTAAATGACTGTAAATCAATGTCTTGCGAAATGTTAAATTTCGTGCAAATATTACACTTATTTGAATATTTGCAAAAAATAGGCTAAAAATGACTTTTTTTGTGTACCTTTGCCCCCCAGTAAGTGTATACCTATTAGATAAATGATAGCTACATCGGTTTTTCAAGGCAAGCGGGCTGCTTATTTCACGTTGGGATGCAAGCTCAATTTTTCTGAGACGTCAACCTTTGCGAAGATGCTTCAGCAGTTGGGGGTGCAGACAGCCCAGAAAGGTGAGCAGGCCGACTTATGTCTCATCAATACCTGCTCCGTCACTGAGGTTGCCGACCATAAGTGCCGGCAGGCCATCCATCGTCTGGTGCGCCAGCATCCGGGAGCCTTTGTCGTTGTTACGGGCTGCTATGCCCAGCTCGAACCTGAGCGGGTGGCTCATATCGAGGGGGTCGACCTGGTGTTGGGTTCCAACGAGAAGGCCAATCTCATCCAGTTTCTCTCTGATGCCTGGAGTCATAGAGAGGAAGAGGGCGGCTCGATAGCTGCGTTCTACACCCAGAAGACAAAGGATATCAAGACCTTTGCTCCCAGCTGTAGTCGGGGCAATCGCACACGCTACTTCCTGAAGGTGCAGGATGGCTGCGACTACTTCTGCACCTACTGCACCATACCTTATGCCCGGGGCTTCAGCCGCAATCCCACCATTGCCTCACTGGTTGCACAGGCTGAGGAGGCGGCTCGCGAAGGCGGCAAGGAGATAGTGCTGACGGGTGTTAACATTGGCGACTTCGGCAAGACCACGGGCGAGCGCTTCGTTGATCTGGTGAAGGCGCTGGATGAAGTCGAGGATATACAGCGCTACCGCATCAGCAGTCTGGAGCCCGACCTGCTTAGCGACGAGCTGATAGACTATTGTGCCAGGAGCCGTGCTTTCATGCCCCACTTCCACATTCCGTTGCAGAGCGGCAGCGACACCGTGCTGCGCCTGATGCATCGCCATTACGACCGACAGCTCTTTGCCGAAAAGATTCATCGCATCAAGCAGCTGATGCCCGATGCCTTCATTGGGGTTGACGTGATGGTGGGCTGCAGGGGCGAGACTCCGGAGTGCTTCGAGGAGACCTATCAGTTTCTCGACCAACTCGACATCACGCAGTTGCACGTCTTTCCCTATTCAGAGCGTCCGGGGACGGCAGCTCTCAAGATACCCTATGTCGTTGCCGACCAGGACAAGCGTCAGCGTAGCCAGCGTCTGTTGGAGCTTTCCGACCAAAAGACGCAGGCGTTCTATCATCGGCATATAGGCCAGCAGGCGGAGGTGCTGTTCGAGAAAGCACCACGCGGCAAGGCTATGCATGGCTTCACGCGCAACTATATCCGTGTGGAACTGCCAGCGGCTGAGGCGCGGGCCGAGTATGATAACCAACTTATGCGCTGTACGCTTGGCGCGTTCAACCACGATAGGAGTGCGCTGAAGGTTGAGGAACTTAGAAAATGAGATATTGAGAACAAAGATGGATAAGGTTGCAATAGTCATTTTGAACTGGAACGGGGCCAAGATGCTGGCCCAGTATATGCCTACGGTATTGAAATATTCGCGCGACGAGGCTACCGTCTATGTGGCCGACAATGCATCGACTGACGACTCACTCGCCCTGCTGCGTCGCCATTATCCAGAGTGTCGCATCATCGTGCTCGACAAGAACTGGGGTTTTGCCGAGGGCTATAACAAGGCCCTGCGCCAGATAGAGGCAGAGTACTATCTGCTGCTTAACTCTGACATAGAGGTGACCCACCATTGGCTCACGCCTCTCATCGAGTTCATGGATGTCCACCCTGAGGTGGCAGCCTGTCAGCCCAAGCTGCTATCTATATATAATAAGGATATGTTCGAGTATGCCGGAGCCAGCGGGGGTTTCCTCGACCGCTATGGCTATCCGTTCTGCAGAGGGCGTATCTTCGATACCGTAGAGGAAGACCTGGGGCAGTACGACTACCAGCAGGAGATACTTTGGGCCACAGGTGCTGCCTTGATGATCCGTTCGAAGGACTATTGGGATTGTGGCGGGCTCGACGGCCGTTTCTTTGCACATAACGAGGAGATAGACCTCTGCTGGCGGCTCCGCATCCGTGGGCGCAAGATTTACTGTCTGCCTGAGAGCTATGTCTATCATGTCGGTGGAGGAACACTGCCCAAGTCGAACCCTATGAAGACCTTCCTCAATTTCCGCAACAATCTCACCATGCTTTACAAGTGTCTGCCCGACGGCGAGCTTCAGCACGTGATGCGATGGCGCTTCTTTCTGGACTATCTGGCAGCCTTCCAGACGCTGCTCATGCAGGGTAATGTGGGCGACTTCCTGGCTATCTTCCGGGCGCGCAGGGCATTCAGCCGCTGGCGCAGCGATTTTGTCGCTGACCGTCGGCAGATACAGGCATCGCGTAAGACTAACGAAATACCAGAGCAACGGTCGTTCTCATTGCTCTGGCAGTACTATGCTAAGGGGCGCAAGGTGTTCAGCCAGCTCCCTGAGCATTCTTAATTCTTGATATCAATCCTTACAGGCTGGTCAACCTCCTTGCGCCAGGCCTTCAGATAGTCGAACCACTCGCGGGCCGAATGGTAACCGAATGTCTCGTTAGCCGAGGTGTAGGTCACTTTATAGGCCATGTGGCGGTCGGTAACCTTCAGCACGAAGGCATAGTTGTCCTTGTTGGCTGGCTCCTCGCTTACGATGTTCTGCTGGGCCACAAGGACGGCCAGCCCCACCGTCTCGCGCTTCCATTTCAGTGTGTCGGTCGAGGGATAGTCGGTTCCCCAGCAGGCTCGTAGCCCGTGCTTGTCGGAGAATTCCTCAGACCCCTTCACGTTGATGATGCCCGTCGAGAAGCGGTAGTTGCTGACGTCCTTGTTGAAGTAGACATCTACATCGGTATCGCGGTGGCCGGCATACTGTGTGTAGCGCAGCGTCATGTTGAAGGCTGATGGCTGCTGTCCGCTGGCTGCTGCAGCGGGGTAGGGTGCCTGCCAGCCGCGGTCTACAACCTCTACGATGGCGCGCAGCGGTCCGTAGCTGATGATGCGCTGGGTGCGCGAGCGTACGGGTTCCACCAGCGTGGGCTTCTGGCCGTCCCATCCTCGGAATGCACCCAACCCGAAGGTTTGTCCCACCCACAGCACGTCGTCGCCGTAGCCTTGTGCTTTCTGTTCGGCGGTGGTGTAGAATTGTGTATCCTTCAGCTCCAGCTGCTTCTTGAACTTGCCGTAGGTGTCCAGTGTCTGGCGCGCATCAAAGTAGATGCGTATGCCGTTCAGCTCGCTCTCGAAGTCTACTCCGTGGTGGTGTTGCACGTTATAGGTGTAGGCAGCGTCGCCACGGGCTGTCAGAGCTTCGATATAGTTGTTCTGCTGGTGCTTCTTGAGCGTCTTGTCCTTGGTGTTGGGCAGCACCATCTCGGCATAGACGCGAGCTGGGTAGCTACGCGGTTGTCCAGTCTCCATCAGCGTCACGGTGTACTGCTTCTGCTCTTTCTTGTCCAGGTTGGCAAGGAAGCAGAGCTCGTCGAAGGTCTCGTCCTGGTTCAGGTCGTCCAGCTGGCAAGGTATCTCCTGTCCGCCGACGGTGACCAGTGCCGAGCGGATGTCGCCATAGAGATTGAGCGGAATGACCACAGGAACGTCCTGTCGGGCTATGTTCATAGGGTTGCTCACGGTGACGGTAATCGTCTGGTTGGCTGCTACGGCAGCACAGCAAGCCGACAGCAGTAGGGTAGAGAGTAGTTTCTTCATATTAATTATTAGATGTTTTCTTCTTGCAAATTTCACACAAATAAACGAAACACGGTAGGATAGCATACTTTTTTTTATCTTTTTTAGGTTAAAATTTGGTTTTTAAAATATTTTTTAGTAAATTTGCATCGGTATTTAACATTTAATAGGCTCAACGAGTGCAAAAGGTTTACGGAATATTGTTTCTATTAATGTTGTTATGCGTTGGTTGCGAGTGGCAGCTGAAGCCTAACAGCACAGATACTGTCGATGCCGCTGTGCAAGTTGAGCGCTACGACCGCATAGAGACACTCTACTTGTCGACGGGCGACCCCTCGGCCTTGCAGCAGATGAACACCAGCTATCCCATGCAGACCCGCATGCTGATAGAAGACATCCTGCGCATCGGCAAGGTGAACGAGCCACAGATCAACAGCAAGTTCCTCCACTTCTTTCAGGACACCACCCTGCAGCAGCTTTTGGTGGATGTCAAACAACAGTATGACAACATGGACGACGTGCAGGAAGAGCTCACGTCGTCGTTCCTGCGCCTAAAGGAGGAACTGCCGACCATTACCATACCGCGGTTCTATACACAGGTAGGATCCTTCGACCAGAGCATCATCGTAGGCATGGGCATGCTGGGCATCAGTCTGGACAAGTATCTGGGCAGCGACTACCCTTTCTACATCGACCACTACACGGAAGAGCAGCGCAGACTGATGGTACGCCAGATGATAGTCCCCGACTGTCTGGCCTTTTTCCTCCTGAGCCAGTTCCCGCTGTCGCCCAATCTTATCGGCAATACTGAGGAACGTGACAAGCACATGGGGCGCATACAATGGGTGGTCAACGAGATTGTGGGGCGTAAGGTGTTTGCCAACGACAATGTGGTTGCTGCCGACAGTTACATGAAACGACACAAGCAGACGGGCATTGACGAACTTCTTTCCTCAAAAAATATCTGACTATCGTTTGGTCTTTCGCGGTTTTCTTTGTACTTTTGCAAGCCGTAAACTGTAAGACTATGCCAGAACAAAGCAATAACAATACTAATGCGCGTCGTCGACGCCAGCAGGCTATCGACACTACCTATGCCCATGTGCAGCCGCAGGCCACCGAAATGGAGCGAGCCGTGCTGGGTGCCTTGATGATTGACAAGGATGCCTATGCTGTGGTGTGCGAACTGCTTTCGCCCGAGAGTTTCTATGAACCTCGCAACCAGAAGGTGTATTCCGCTATCCAGGAACTATCCATGCATGAGTCGCCTGTCGACGTATGGACGGTCACTGAGCAGCTGGCCCGCCAGGGGGATTTGGAAGATGTGGGAGGGCCTGGCTATGTGACGGAAATTTCGTCACGTGTGGCCTCGTCGGCCAATGTCGAGTATCACGCCCGCATCATCGCCCAGAAGTCGCTGGCCCGACAGCTCATCTCCTTTGCCAGTACTATCCAGACCAAAGCCTTCGATGAAACCATAGATGTCGACGATCTGATGCAGGAGGCTGAGGGTAGCCTCTTCGAGCTGGGTCAGCGTAATATGAAGAAGGACTACACCCAGATAGACCCGGTCATCAAAAATGCAGTCGAGGGCATACAGAAGGCTGCGGCCAACAAAGACGGTCTGACGGGTGTGCCTACGGGTTATCATAAGCTCGACGACATCACTTCAGGATGGCAGGCCTCCGACCTGGTGATTATCGCAGGGCGACCGGCTATGGGTAAGACCTCGTTTGCCCTCTCTATGGCCAAGAATATTGCAGCCGACTATCAGGTGCCTATGGCTTTCTTCTCGCTTGAGATGTCGAATGTACAGCTGGTTAACCGTCTCATCTCCAATGCCTGCGAGATACAGGGCTCTAAGATTCTGAACGGACAGCTGCGCCCCGACGAGTGGAACCGCCTGGACTCAAACTTGAACACACTTCTGGGTGCTCCACTCTATGTTGATGACACACCGGGTCTGTCGGTCTTTGAACTGCGCACCAAGGCGCGTCGTCTGGTTCGTGAGCACGGAGTGAAAATCATCATGATCGACTATCTGCAGCTGATGAATGCCAACGGCATGCGTTTCTCGAGCCGTCAGGAAGAGGTCAGCACCATCTCGCGCTCGCTGAAGGGACTGGCCAAGGAGCTCGATATTCCCATCCTGGCCCTCTCGCAGCTCAACCGTGGCGTGGAGAGTCGCGAGGGCTTGGAAGGCAAGCGTCCACAACTGAGCGACTTGCGCGAGTCGGGAGCCATTGAGCAGGATGCCGATATGGTACTCTTCGTGCACCGTCCGGAGTATTATCATATCTATCAGGACGACAGCGGGCGCGACCTTCATGGTATGGCGCAGATTATTATTGCCAAGCATCGTAAGGGTGCTACGGGCGATGTGCTGCTGACGTTCCGGGGCGAGTTTACCCGCTTCGAGAATCCAGAGGACGGGCGTCTGTCAAGCCAGTCGAAGGACGACAACGGCGGCGAGATACTGGGCAGCAA
>CAMNPM010000063.1 GCA_946548065.1 uncultured Prevotella sp.
AAAGCCCTTTATACATTGAGCTTGCCTGCATTTAGGTTAGGAGTTGGCTGTTACATGCCGCGAAAAAAAGGAATGGTTCTTTTTTTGATAAGAAGTAGGGCTGACCACGGATGGCCAGCCCTACAACAATAAAACGTTCCAAATGCTTACTATTCTGCCTTCTTGGCAGCAGGCTTCTTCACAGAAGTTTTCTTGGCGGGAGCTTTCTTGGCTGCGGCTTTCTTGGCGGGAGCCTTCTTAGCCTCAGCCTCGGGCTCGTATTTCGACAGGCGAGCCTTCAGACGGGAAATCTCAGCGTCCTTCATCTCAATCTCGTCACCCTGATTGCGGATGGTGGTGAGCAGGGCGTTCAGCTCGTCATTCTCAATTTCCTGAGGATAGAGGGCGTTGACTCTGTTGATGAAGTCGCCCAGGATGTTCATATAGTTGGTGAAGGCGTCGAACGGTCCGCTGTAGATGCCACGGTCCAGTCCCACGTTGGAGGGCTTGGTGGTCATGAAGCGGAAGTTGTTGCTGGCCTGCAGATAGTCCCAGTCCTGATTGATGCGCGGGTCGTCGGCAATGCGCAAACGGTCGGCCACGCTATAGAGCTTGTTGAAAGCCTCGCGCTGCATGGCGTTGCCCAGCCAGCACGACACGTCGCGCTCCTCGTCAACCCACGACAGCGTGTCGGGTACGTCGAGGTTACCCACGCTCTTCACCTTCATGCAGATCTCGGTAGGCGTAGAGAAGGTGATGCCTTTCTCCTTGGCCTGAGCGGGCAGAGCCTTCAGGAAGTCGAGGATGTTAGAGCTGAGGGGCTGGGCGATACCCAGGGCCGAGAGCTCCATGAAGATATTGATAATCTGCTCTTCCTCCGGCAGACGTGCGATACGGTCGATATAGGCATCGGCAAAGAGGGGATAGCCCGGCCACTCGCTGTTGTTGAAGCGCAGCGAGATGTCGTCGGACAGTTCCACATCGCGCAGCAAGAGCTTCAGGTTGGGGGCAATGTTGCAGTTGTAGACATAGTGGGGCGACTTCCATCCCAGCACGTGCTTGGCACCCTCGGTGAGCATGCCCTTGAAGCCCATGGCGGCAATCTGTCCACCGATGTCGTCGGAGTAGATGAGCGACGAGTTGCGGGCTACGGTAGGCTTCTTGCCGAAGTACTCCTCAATCTTGGCGCACTGCTTCTTCACATCGAGTGCGAAGGTCTCCTCGTTGGCCAGCGAAGACAGTCCGTGGGAGTAAGGCTCGGCCAAGAACTCCACACAGCCGGTCTTGTTGAGCTCCTGCAGCTTCTCGAGCACCTGCGGAGCGTGCATCTCCAGCTGCTCGATGCCCGTACCTGAAAGGCTGAAGGCTACCTTGAAATACTCGCCATTCTCGCGAATCATGTCGCCAATGGCATTGAGGGCCGGCATATAGCTGCGGTTGGCAATGTCGGTGATGCTGCGCTCGTTCTCGTAGTCATCGTAGTAGTAGTGGTCGGTACCGATGTCAAAGAAACGATAGCGCTTCAGATGAATAATCTGATGTATCTCGAAATATAAACAAATTGTTTTCATAAAAACCTTAAACTTTAATCTTTAAACTTTAAACTATTACTATTCCCACCCAAGGGTACGCTTATAGAGTGTGGCAATCCAGGCACCGACTTTCTCCCATGTTATCTGGTCAACCTCGTTCTTGCCCTCTTCCTTGAGGTACTGGAAGAGCGACTCGTTGGCACAGATGGAGTAGATGGCATCGGCCAGGGCGTGGATGTCCCAATAGTCTACCTTGATGCAGTTGGTGAGGATTTCTGCACAGCCCGACTGCTTGGAGATGATAGAAGGCGTGCCGCACTGCATGGCCTCGAGCGGCGAGATGCCAAACGGCTCTGACACGGAAGGCATCACGTAGACATCGGAGTCCTTCAGGCATTCGTACACCTGCTTGCCGCGCATGAATCCCGGGAAGTGGAAGCGGTCGGCAATGCCTCGCTCGGCAGCCAGATAAATCATGGCATCCATCATGTCGCCCGAGCCTGCCATACAGAAGCGCACGTTCTTGGTGCGGCGGATGACCATGTTGGCAGCCTCGACGAAGTACTCAGGTCCCTTCTGCATGGTGATACGTCCGAGGAAGGTCACCACCTTGTCCTTGCCCGTATGGTCGGGACGCGGAATGTCCTGATACTCCTGCGGCAGCGGGTACACCGCATTGTGCACGGTGAAGCACTTGCGCGGATCCTGGTGATACTGGTTGATGACCGTCTGGCGGGTGAGCTCTGACACACACATGATGCAGTCGGCATTGTCCATACCGTTCTTCTCGATAGAGTAGACGGTGGGGTTCACCTTGCCGCGCGAGCGGTCGAAGTCAGTAGCATGGACGTGGATGCAGAGCGGTTTGCCGCTCACCTGCTTGGCGTGGATGCCAGCGGGATAGGTCAGCCAGTCGTGGGCGTGGATGATGTCATAGTCGAATGTGCGGGCCACGACACCAGCGATGATAGAGTAGTTGTTGATTTCCTCGTGCAGGTTGCCCGGATAGCCTCCTGCAAACTCCATAGCACCCAGGTCGTTGACGTGCATGTAGTTGAAGTCGGCATACAAGTGGTCGCGCAGGCGGAAATAGAGTTCCGGGTCCATGATGTTGCCCACCCGTTCGCGCACATAGTCAGCCGACACGTCGCGCCAGGCAATGGGCACGGCATTCATAGCCACGATGTTGCAGGCCGAGCGGTCTTCATCACCGAAGGGATGCGGCAGACACAGGGTGATGTCCATATCGCCCTGGGCATGCAGGCCCTGCGAGATACCATAGTTAGCGGTGGCCAGTCCACCGAATACGTGAGGAGGATACTCCCATCCAAACATTAATACTTTCATACGGCGTCCTCCTTAAATTATTTTTGATAAGTATATTTCTCTAAGAGCTTCAGTGTGCGCAGGATCTCGGCCACATTCATGGCGAATGCCATAGCACCGCGTCCATGGAAGGGCGGATTGCCGTCGAACAGCTCACTGATGGTACCCAGAGCATGATAGTTAATCTCGTCTTCATAGCCCACCATCTGTCGCTCGATGAACGAGAGGCGTGTGCGCTTGTAGAGTTTCAGACATGCCTCCATATAGAAGCCACCCAGCCAAGGCCATGCGGTACCCTGATGGTAAGCATAGTCGCGCTGGGTCTGCGGACCGACATACATGGGATTGTAGCCGCCACTCTTAGGCGACAGCGAGCGCAGTCCCTTGGGAGTGAGCAGCTCGCGGGTGCAGATGTCGAGCACACTCTTCTTCTGGTCCTGCGACAGCGGCGAGTAGTCCAGAGCTACGGCAAAGATCATGTTGGGGCGTACGCTCCAGTCCATCATGTTGCCGTCGACATAGTCGAGCAGATAGCCATACTCGTTCATGAAGGTATCGACAAACGATGTCTTGCAAAGCTCGGCGCGCTTCTGCAGGTCGTCAGCGAGCTTCTTGTCGCCAAACTCGCCCTCGAGGGCTGCGCAGAACATCAGGGCATTGTACCACAGGGCGTTGAACTCAACGATATAGCCCGAACGAGGCACCACCGGGCGTCCGTTGGCTGTAGAGTTCATCCAGGTGATAGCCTTGTCGCGCCCGTTGGCATAGAGCAGTCCGTTGTCATCGAGCCTCATATTGGGATGACCATCCTCGGCAATGTACTTCACGATGTCCTTCACCAGCTTGCCATACATCTTATATCCCTTGGCCACTCCGGCATCCTTGGCATACTGCTGGATAGCCCAGACAGCCCACAGGGGTACGTCGGGGTGCTCCATCTCGTACATCTTGACGCTGAGCGGCTTTTCGGCCATAAACTCGCGCAGGCCCTTCTCGGCTGTCTTCATCACATGCTCGAAGTAGTCTTGCTCGCCAATGGCCAATGTCAGTCCCGGCAGGGCGATAAACGTATCGCGGGCGCGAGCCTTGAACCACGGATAGCCGGCCAGCAGATAGCGGTCGTCGCTGTCGTCGAGGTGCTCGGCGGAACTGCCACTGCGGCGGTCGCGGAAGTGGAACTGATGGGCTGCAGCCACCAGACAGTGGTAGAAGTTGTCGCGCGGCTGGCGCAGGTCCATCTCCTTCTGGAACAGAGTCTTCAGCGAAGAGCTCTTTATCTCCTTGGTCGAGGCGGCAAAGACAATGCTCTCGCCCTTCTTGATGCTCAGCTCGAAATAGCCAGGCACGTAGAGGTCTTCGTTGGAGGCATAGCCACGCTCCTGCTCCTTGGGATACTCCACACCCCGATACCAGTCGGGCTGGAATACGAACTCGTTCTTTTTGTTGAACTGCATATACAGGTTGGGATAGCCGGCATACATACAGGTGCTGATACCGTTGTCCACCTCATGATACTCGCGACTGGCGGTAGCGTTCTCGTGGGTAAACTGGCGGACTGAGCGGAAGGCCAGGAACGGGCGGAAACGCAGGGTGGTGGCAGAGTGAGCATCGTCCAACGTGTAGCGGATGAGGATGCGGTCCTCATAAGTCTGGAAGATGGTCTCACGCTTCAACACGACGCCACCCACGCGATAGATGGTGGTGGGTACGACGTCACAGAAAAACTCACGAATGTACTTGTGACCCTTGGGACTGAAGTTGTTGCCCTGATACTTGTGGAGTCCGAGGTTGAACTCTGCTCCGTGCTGGATTACCGTACAGTCGAAGGACGAGAGCAAGACGTGGTTCTCGTCATCGAGCTCAGGCACTGGCACCACAAGCAAGCCATGATACTTGCGCGTGTTACAGTCTACTAACGTAGACGCACTATAGGCACCAGAACGGTTTGTACGAAGCAATTCACGACGGAGGGATTCCTCCAAGTTGGTCATTACAGCTTTTTCTAATCGTAAATAACTCATAGCTCCTATTTATCGGTTTTAATTTGTTTTAGGGTTCAAAATCTCTTCAAAAGTACACATTTTCAATGTGACTGCAAAATAAAAAAGGCATTTTTTTTCAAAAACGCCCTTTTTTACGCTTATTTCACATTTCAGCGGTCAGGAGTGTGGGATTGGAAATGACATCAGTCGGGTATCAGGAAATTGACGACCTCCTGCTCTACGGTGATACGATAGCCGCCAACGGGCGTTCCGAGCAATCGCCCGTCGACCCCCACCAGCGCATGCTTGGCCTCGACCACCTCCACCTCGCGAGTGCGGTAGGGATGGACACTGTGGTGATTCAGGAAACGTCCCGTGAGCAAAAGCCACAGACCCGCAAACACCTGGAGTACCTCAGTGTGATAGACCAGCGACACGTCGAGCATGCCATTATAAGGCACCGCGCTGGGAGTCTGTCCATAGCCCGGACCATTGCTCACACACATGGTCATCACCTTGCGGTCTACCGAATCGTGGTTGATCTTCACATGCATCTTATACTCCATGCGGTGGAAGATCATGAGGAAGATGCTGACAATGAACGAGAGGGTGCGTGAGCCCAGGAGCGAGCGTGTCTGTCGCCGCATATTCATGACATCGGCAATCAGCCCGACGTTGACACAGTTCAGGAAATAGCGATGACACTGTTCCTCTTTCTTGTTGGTATAGCGGATGCAGCCCAGGTCAATCTTGCGTATCCTGCGCTTCTTCAGCCACTCCACCGTCTGCTCGATGTTGCCCTCCTTGAAGTCCCAGAAGCGGGCAAAGTCGTTCATCAGCCCGTTGGGGATAACGCCCAGTGCTATCTCGTCGCGCACCTGCTTCTCCACCTGCATCAGACAGTTGACGGCATCGTTGAGGGCTGAGTCGCCGCCCACCACAACGATGGTCTTGTATCCGTTATGGATAAGCATCGACATCAGGCGCTCCACACTGCCCGACGACTCGCTCTGCACGAAGTCGTACAGCACCTGCTTCTCGTCGAGCACACGCTGGATTTTCTCACGCTGCTTGCTGCTCCGTCCCTTGGGGCAATACAGGATGCCCCATCTTGATTCAATATTTGACAATTTCTATTTACTATATTATAGGGTTATTGTATAATCTCTCTATCTCTTCCACCTTCTGGTCCATAGGCTGAAGGGCATCAATCCAATGGATGGTGAATCCCCGTCGCTCCATGCCCCGGAACCAGGTCATCTGGCGCTTGGCAAACTGGTGGATGGCTATCTCCAGCTGTCGGAACATCTCGTCGTAAGTGGTCTTGCCCACAAGATACTCCGTCACATATTTATATTCCAGCCCATAGTAGATGAGGTCGTCGGCAGGTATACCCTCATCGAGCAGTCCGCGCACCTCGTCGAGCATACCCTGCTCCAGACGGACCTTCAGGCGACGGGTTATCTTCTCGCGACGCGCCTCGCGGTTGATATCGACACCCACTATCAGCGAGTCGACGGGAGGCAGTTGGCGCTTAGGAGATGGGGTATGCAGATTATATTCCTCTATCTCTATGGCGCGGATAGCACGTTGGCAGGAGTCGACATCTGTGGTATTGTGCATCACCGAACCGTTTTGCTGCTTCAGCGTCTTGAGCATCTCCGTCAGTTCGGCCAGCGACTTTCCCTCCAGACGCTGGCGCAGTGCCGCATTCTGTGGTACGGGAGACAGCTGGTAGCCCTTCAGCACCGCCTCGATGTAAAGTCCCGTACCACCGCAGAGGATGGGAATCACACCCCGGCGCCGGATATCCTGATAGACATCGAGAAAGTCTTGCTGATACTGGAAGAGATTGTATTTCGTTCCTGGTTCACGGATGTCAATCAGATGATAGGGTACACCCTCGTAGTCCTCCAGGTCCTTACCCGTTCCTATATCCATGCGCCGATACACCTGACGGGAGTCGGCAGAGATAATCTCCCCCCCTACCCTCTTTGCCAGGGCAGCCGCCAGGGGTGTCTTTCCGCTGGCTGTCGGACCGAGTATGGTAATCATCTGTTTCATCGCGAGTCATCAGGCATCAGCAAACACCTTGCCATCATCGAGCGTCACCTGCAACGTGGCATATTCTGAGTGGAAGTCATTCTTCAGGCGGTCCAGATAGCGGCGGCACTCCCAGTGGCACATGGGCAAGTCGTGCAGCAGATAGTTGCCACAGGTCTCTGGCGTAGTGGCCGGCACTTCGTGCTGTGTCAGGATCCATTCCAGACATTCGATGGTCAGCAGCCTCATCTGCTCGACATCATACTGTCCGGTCATGACGATGTACATGCCAGTGAGACACCCCATCGGACCTACATACACCACGTCGTCCTGTACCCTCGAGTTGCGAAACCAGGTAGCCATGAGGTGCTCTATGCTATGCATGGCGGCAGGAGCCACCGCCGGTTCCTTGTTGGGTTCCGTGATGCGGAGGTCGAAGGTGCGGAACTGCTTGTCGTCGCGCGACACGTAGATGCCGGGCTTCAGACGGGTATGGTCTATCGTAAAGCTCTGTATTACTTCCATTGTTTTAAGTCGTTTGAATGTTCTGATTGCAAAAGTAGCAAAAAAATGCCGTTTGACAAAATCAAACGGCACTATTTTTTTGTTTATTGACACTTGATGCTTATTTCAGCTCAGCGAGGTACTTGATGGTGCGAACCATCTGAGAAGTATAAGAGTTCTCATTGTCGTACCAAGCAACAACCTGTACCAGAGAGTTGCCGTCGCCAATCTTGCTGACCATAGTCTGGTTGGCATCGAACAGCGAACCGAACTTCATACCGATGATGTCGCTTGAAACCAGCTTCT
>CAMNPM010000064.1 GCA_946548065.1 uncultured Prevotella sp.
GCAGCAACAGGGCTGCCAGTGCCAGCGACAACAGCAGGTGGACGGTGCTCTCGGCCACCACCTTAATATATATATTGCGAGCCGTCGCACCATAGCACATGTGAACGGCCATCTCGCGCGCCCTGCGGCTGATGCCACCGATGACGAGCAGCAGATAGTTGAGCACGGAACAGCCGATGAGCACGACAGCCAGCAGGGAGAGAATCCACGTCATGCGGCGTGTGCTCTCGTCGTCCTTATGGTAGTCGCGCAGCGGACCGACAGAGAATCCGAGGTCTACGCCGGCCTTCTTCAGCATGTCCTCAGGCAGGTTTTCGCGCTGCATCTTCTCTATCTGGGGTTTCAGGTCGTCTGTACCAGTGCCATCGGCCAGACGGACATAGGAATGATAGCGATCATTGCCCACCCAGTTGTCGCGGCCGTCATGCGTCACATGGATAATCGATGGCATTGCCAGCATCACTTCCAGTCCATGCAGCTTCGAGTTCAGGGGGATATCCTCATAGATGCCGCCCACGGTCAGTGCCCAGCCGTCCCGCTTGTTATAAAAGACCTTTTTGCCGACAATCTCGAGAGGATTGTCTGTCCCCACTAACTTCTCAGCCAGCGAGAGGGGGATCATGCAGTAGTCCACCTGACTGAGCGTCTTCTTAGGATGGCCCGCCAGCACCTTGAAGGGGAACACATCGAAGAAACAACTGTCCACGAGGGCAAAGTTGGTGCGCACGCGTTTGTCATCGTCTGTCACGACGGGCATGTCGTAGGCAAAAGAGGTATAGCGCGTAGCCGCCTCCACCTGCGGGCAGTAGCGCTTCAGTCCTGGCGCCACAGCCCCCGGTGTCTGCGAGTAGTGCAGGTATTCGCCGTTACGAATCACATCCTCATAGACCACGTAGATACGCTCACTCGTCGGAAAGAAATTATCCCACGACTGCTCGAAGCCTGCTTTTCCCAGCAGCACCACGCCAGCAGCCAGTCCGACGGCCAGACAGACAATCTTTGTCCAGTTGTGCTGACCTCGCTTGTTTAATGTCTTAAATGCATTGATCATATTTGTATCCTTTTTTGTTGCTAATTTCATTTGCAAAAGTACGGCAATAAAACGAATCCGCCAAGGCTTCAGACCCTGGCGGAAGCAGATTGTCTAAAAATTAGACAGTAGAGCGTATGATTTTTAGACACTCTCGCTTTGCTCGACGATTATGTTGTTCGGTTGCCGTCCTTGAATCTCATTGCCCCTTTGTGATGCCACCCACCACGTCATCGTTCTCGATGCTGTGCTCTGCCTTCTTCACGCTGGCTTTGAGCGATCCGAAACGCCAGGAGAGCGAGAGGCTGAACGAACGGCCGTGATTCCATGAGGTCTGACGGTCACGATAGTCGCCATTGACGGCCTCTGCACTGGATGTCATGTGATTGTTAAAAGGATTGTTGGCTCCGAGGCGCACCGTCAGCCGGTCGCCCTTGAGGAACGAGCGTTGCAGGGAGGCGTAATAGCCGTAATAGGAGTGCTGCTGGTAGTAGATGCTCGAAGGGCTATGGCCCATCTTGCCGTACACCGCCAGATTGAGTTTCAACTTCCAGGGCAACTGCTGCGAAAGGTTGGCATAGTAGTTGTCCGACCATCCGTAGTTGCGATAGTCAAGGTTGGGGTTGGCATAATGCTCATAGCGCAGGTTGTTGTTGACGACAAGTGTCGTGCCGTCGAAGGGTTTCCACTGCACATACTGCTCGAAGGAGAAGCGGCGATAGCGCTGGACGTTGTCATAGGTCAGATAGCGCACATCGCCCTGAGCTGTCTGGACGGAGGCAATGCCGCCATTGCTGAACCGATAGCTGGGAGCCAGCTGCAGCGTGAGCCGCCGGCCGATATACATATAGATGAGCGAGAGACTCTGCGAATGGGAACTCACCAAGAGCGGATTGCCGTGTTGCACCACATTGGGCGAGGTCGAGACGGCAGGGTTGAGATAGGAGATACCCGGGCGGTTGATGCTCGTGGTGTAGTTCAGCTTCAGCGACTGCGATGGCGTCAGCTGATACTTCAGGCTCGCCTGCGGCACCCAGTCGTTCAGCCGATGACTGAAGGCCGCATTTGTGCCATCGGGATAACTGCCTCGCATATAGCTGTACTCGTAGCGCAAACCCGCACGGGCAGACCACTTTTCGGCATTGTAGATGTAGTCGGCATATCCGGCGAGGACTCGCGTGCTGTGCTCGAAACGGTCGTCGGTAGTAGGCATACTGCCACGGAAGTCTTGCGTGTTGTGACTGTTGTTGTTGCGGTCAATATACTTGGCACCCACTTCTATCTGATGGCCTTTGCCCAACGGGCGCAGCCAGTCAGCCTGCAGGGTATGCTCCGTGAAGCGTTCGCGCTCGGTCTGCAGACTGTTGGTATAGGCGAAGGGCACGCTGACCAAGTCGTCGTAGGTGTTCTCCTGGTCAGTATGTTGGCGCGTCAGGGCGAGCATATAAGAGAGAGTGAGCCGCTCGCCCTTCCGACGCGTCCGATGCTCATAGTCCAGTCTGCCGTTCCACGAACTGTGACTGTAGCCAGGCATCCAGTAGTGATTGCTGAAGCTGTACAGAGGCTGTGCTGCCGCGTTGCTCATTTTCGTCCAGCCGTCTCCCTGCACATTCAGCTTATAGAAATAGCCGCCAAAGGAAGCAGACAGCAGATTGAGCGAATCGAGGTCGTAGCTGGCATTGAGGTTGGTATAGTGGATGCCGCCAGGATTGCTGCCATCGCTATGCGCCAACAGGCGGTTGCCAGTTGCAAGGAATATCCGCTCCGTATCCTGGCTGTTCTCCGTCAACTTGGACGACATGCCGCCATAGCCGTAATCAACCGAGAGCAGCAACTTGCCCATCTGTCCTGTCAGCGAGGTATATAGGTTGGGATTGTTCAGCGACGTGTAGGTGGCCGATACCACACCCGTCAGTCCGTCGAGCTTCGAACCGTCCATCATCACGATGTTCAGGATGGCATCCACCCCCTCGGCATCCTCGCGGGCACCAGGGTCGGTGATGACCTCTATGCGCCTGACCATCGAGGCGGGCATGGCCTTCAGCACCTCCTTGGCGTTCTTCGACAGATTGGGGTCGTAGTGTCCGTTCTTGTAGATTTTGAAGTTGCTGTTGCCCTTCACGAGGATGTTGTCCTGCCCGTCTACCGTCACCATCGGCACCTTGCGCAGCATGTCAAGCACGGTCTGCGTCTTCGATTCGTCATCCGCCTGCACGTCGTAGCCGATGCGGTCTACCTCCTGTTTGATGAGCTGGCGCTGGGCCTTGATCTCCACGCCTTCCAGCTCCTGGTTCCAGGTGATGCTGTCGCGTTTTACACTCACGGTGTCGCTCTGGTTTTGGGCCAGTAGTCCCCCTGCTTTCACCGCCATCAGCAGCGAAAGACACATGATTCTAAGATGTCTCATTGGATTATCTGTCTATTTCTTGAGTCGCTCGATGCTCATGTCAAACAACTGCTGTATGAATTCATCGTTGGTTTTCTTTCTCAGTTTCAGTATCTCAGTCGCCACCATATTCTTCTCCACATCTTCGAGCATCTTGGCATTCTTGCACAGCTTGTATATCTGTGTGGCATAACTGTTGGCAGCCGTACCATTAGGATTCTTCAGAAACAGATTCTTAAACGTGTTAAATTCCGTCAACCATACTTCCGAAGTCTTCTCTGACGAAAATCCAGACCAAGAGAATCCATCGCCTGACGAGAAACCACTACCGCTCATTTTGATGTTTTTCCCATTCACCGTGATGGTACTTGACTGGTATCTACTCTGGCGGAATTTCTGCGTGGTGGCGTAAGTCTTGACGATTCTCCCGCTTATCTTATCGCCATCGTCCACCCACTCCAAAGCGTAGGCATAACGGTGCTGACGCAGAGAGTCCTCTGGGTCGAGGAAGCAGGCGTAGATCCATTTTGACCCCTGCATCAGCCCGATAGCCACTCCGCCCTTTTTGCTGTTACCCACAGCCAGCGAAACATAATCCTCGCTATTCCCATGTGTACCCGAACTGACGTTATAGGCTTGCGCCTCATCCTGCTGGAAAGCCTTTCGGATGTCATCCACCAGATGCTTTACCTTTGTATTTCTAATCATGAAGTCGTAGGTATCTTCCAGTCCCTCCATCATGCCCGTATCGGGGTCTTTATCCAAGGAATGCCTGGCAGAGACTTCTTTGATGTCCTTACTCTGTCTTAGGGCATCGAAAGCCCTTTGTATGTTCTCTTGTGCCATGCTGACGGCTGGCAACAGCATGAGCAGACCTGCGATAAAAATGCTTTTACTCTTCATATGCAAAATATTCTTTAGGTTCGTTAGTATAAATGATTGTTCCGTCTTCCTGCTGGATGGCCACGTAGCCAGAGGCTTTCAGTTGGGCATGCAGAATCTCCTGCTGGGCCTGTTCCATCTCCTGTTCTACTTGCTGCTGCTCCTTTGCTGCCTCAGCCATCAGGGCGTAGGCCTTGTCGTAGTCGGTCATCGTAGGCTGCGGCTTGCGCAGCCGGCGCTTGGGAAGGCCCTCCCCCTGCCCCTCCCTTGTGGGGAGGGGAGTAGATAGTTTTTCCCTTGATTTCTCCGCAGAGCCCTCTATAGATTTCCACACAGAATCCTCGTCTTGAGTGTAACTACTCCCCTCTCTACAAGGGAGGGGCTGGGGGTGGGTCTGCTGAAGCTTCTCCTTTTCTTCCACTTGGGCTGTCACTCCTGGCTCTGGTCGATTCTTCTGTAGGCTTTGTGTGACGCCAAACATCACCAGCGCTGCCACTACTGCCGCAGCCACACTCCATGGCCACCGCCGCCGTCTGGACTTTTCCGTTGGCCTCATGCTGTCTATCTCGGCAAACAGCATTCGATAGTCCTCCCACTCCGCAGGCACGTCGCTGCGGGTGAAATATTGGTGAAGCGTGTCTTCTTCTTCCAATGTCGTCGTGCCCTCCATATATTTGTCGAGCAGCGACTGTATGAATGCTTTCGTGTACTGTATCATCGTTTATTCCGTTGTCTGATTTCTTCTAATAATGTTCGCCTTGCCCTTGCCAGCAGCGTACTGACCGATGTCGTCTCGATGCCCAACAGTCGGGCTATCTCTTCGTGGCTCCGCCGCTCCACCTCTCGCATATATAATAAGGTGCGCTGTGTCGTGGGCAGTTGTCGCAGTCGTTTGTCGAGCCAGGCATCGTCTTCTTTCATCTCCAGCAGGTCGTGAGGGCTGTTGCTCAGGCTGACCACCATCGCCTCGTCGAGCAGTTCCGGCGTTCGTCGCCGCTGGTGGTTCCGCAGCAGATGACGGGTCATCAGTGCCACCAGAGCCTCGGGCTTTTCGTAGCGGTCCAGTTCGTCATGCATCTGCCAAAGGCGGAGCATCACATCCTGTGCGATGTCCTCTGCTTCGTCCTTGCCCGCTCCGCAGCTTCTGCTCACCAGTAGAGCCTTCTTCCGCCACGAGCGGGCCTGTTGTTCAAATGCACTTCTGTCCATGCCTTTTTCTTGCTGTACACCTATTAGACACCTCAACCAATCAAAACCAAACTTCTTTTTGCATTACTTAACACAGAAATCTCTTCAACCTTATCGCTCAAAAGCTGTCTCTGGGTGTTTGGTTCTCTCCTTGTATCATTTGCAGGCGCGGACGTTCCCATATCTGCCAGTCGTCTATCTCTTTGAACAGACGGGTGAGCACATCGTGGTATCTGTCTGGATAGACCATCGTATAGACAAACCAGAACTTGCCATTACGGACGAACTTGGAGTAATAACTATAACCTCCGATAAGAGTTCCATTCTCATACTGAGGGCCAGAGAGAATGAAGCAATCTTCGCCATACTGCTGCATAGTGGCATGAAGGATCTGCGCCAAAGAATCGCTTGCCTCCCTGATGCTCTTTCCCTGATGCAGCAATGTGTAGCCTTCGAGCACCACCGTTGCCCATTGGTTGCTATAACAGAAACGGACATGACCTGCATCGTTAGACTGCTCGCTAAAAAAAGAAGGATAGCGGATGACAAAATCATAAGTCGAATCCTTGTACTCATACATATCGGCGTAAGTCAGGTCCCGTTTGAACATTTCTATATCTGTCCTTACCACTGAGCAGGCATCAACCCAGTCGATGCTTGCTGCTACGAGGATAATGGCTACAATCATTTGCATAAATCTCTTCATAACTTGCGTTTTTTGTTTGCAAAGATATGAAGAGATTCTAATAATGCCGAAAAAGAAGTCTGACATCTGTCTGACATTTCGATGTCAGTTTCCGTATCAGACTTCTATTTATTTGATAGTCAACCGATAGGCCTTACTGCGGTCTGACTCGATTTTGAGGTTGGAATGCTGCTCTATGACGGGTTTCAGCCTGCGAATCAGTGTGTAGAGCGTATCGTTGGCATCGGGCTTCTTGGGCCACAGGGCATCACATATCTCTGCCTTCGACAAGCAGTGTGAGGGCGAATGGAAGAACATCTCCATCAGCTGGTGCTGCATGGGAGTCAGCGGCACCTCGTTACCATCAACTGCATAGAAACGGCCCTCTGCTTCTGAATAGGTCAAGCCGCCAAAGCCATTACCAGCTGGCAAAAATACTGCGGTAGCATAATGTTTCCGATACCACAAGAACATCGCCCAGCATCCTGTCAGCACCCAGAGCAATGCGGCTGGCCGCTGGTCGGAAAGGCTGAAGATAGTAGCCTCCGAACAGTGGGCATACGCCTTGAACTGCCTATTGCGGGTATCGACAGCCAGCGTGGCCTTGCCTCGCAATGCTGCTATCTGCAAGTGGCTGTTAAACGTGCGGATGGTGTCCTGACTAATCACATCACTCTGCTGTTCCAGCATCGTGATAGCCAGTGCCCTGTCCATATCCTCGCTCACCCTTCGGCTCGCTGAGCGATAACTGTCAAGGCTCGTCAGACTTGATGCTACTATCAGTGCAAAGAGCACAATGACTGCATATTGCTGTTTCATACTTATCTTTCAGTTTCATGGGCATAGTTTTGGTAATTGCCCAATATCTGCTCAATATGGATGACTTCAGAACAGGAGTCCCACGTTACGCCACCACCCATCAAGTACCATTTAGAACGCTCACTGACTGGCACACGCTTCAACGATGGAAAAGCCGAGACTGGCATCACAATAGAGCGACCGTCCTGCAAGTCCACCTGAAACTTTCCCCGTTTAGGGAATGACAACCGCTTAATCTTCGGCTCCACATTCCAATATCCTTCTGTCTTGTACATACACTATTTCGTTTTCTTAATCTTAATTACTCTGATGGCTTTGCCCTGTTTGAAAAGAGTCCATTGACGGAGCAGCTTTTCGCGATACTTTCTGACTATGGCCACGACTTCTTTTGCTTGTGCATCTGTCAGGTCCCCCTTGTCAACCAGCTCCACATCTGGCTCCAGCCAAATCTTACACAGATGCTCAGTGTTACGCTTGCCAACATGAACATGTGCCCGATTTTCATGATAGTCAGTGTTCCAGGAAGTTCCAGATGACTTTAGCCGTGATGTAAAGAAGTATCTTTGGCATATTGTTTCCTATTATCGACTGCAAATATACGACTTTTTGGTAAAAAATGTTCGTTTCTCCCTTACCTTTTATAAATTATTAGATGAAAAGCCCCGATTGGTTC
>CAMNPM010000065.1 GCA_946548065.1 uncultured Prevotella sp.
GCCTGATACTGAAACTCGGCTTTCTCCAGCTTGGCACGGCAATGGAGGATATTCTCACGCAGGGCAGCATCGCTCAGCCGCGCAACGACCTGTCCTTTCTTGACACGCTGCCCCGTCTTCTCTATACCGAACATGACAATCTGCTCCGCAATACGACTATATACAGGAATCTCACGTATGGCTTCTATCCTGCCCTTATTGGTTGCCTGATAACTCGACACCTGCAGACGCGTCGGGGCTTTAGCCGGCCTCACCGTTAGCGTGTCAGCCGACTGTGTGGCAACCTGCCCGTCTGTTTTCGACTGGCAGGCAGTGAAAAGGCAAAGAAACAAAAAGGCAAAAAGGCAAAAGACATTATACTTATTCATATTGTATGAGGGTTTGTAGGTGATAATAGGTGGTCCAGAATTCTTCCAGGACAGTCAGGTAGTTGGTGTAGGCCGTGACCCATCGGTTTTGTCCCAAGGTAAAGGTGTTGATGTCAGCAATACCATTGGCATAGTTTTCCACCGTCTCATAATACTGGGCTTCTGCCAGTTTGGTGGTCTGCAGGGTGCTTACAAGCATCATCCTGCTTGCATTGAGTCTCTGCAGGGTCACAGTGGCGTCTTCCGCCAAGCGGCGTTCTGTCTCCTGGAGGGCCGACTCCTGACGCTCTGTCCACGCTGCAGCTGCGGCATGACGTTTTTTGGCAGCCCCATGATCCATCAGCGGTATCGTGACCTGTACGGCACCTAAAGCGTACAGCTGCTGGTTCTTATAGGCGCTGCCGAGGGTCGAGTTGATTTGCTGTAGTCCCAAGTTGATGTCAAGCCCGACATTGATGCCCCGCTCCTTATGCGCCTTTTCTTCCTGGTGGCGGGCTTCTGTCAACTCTGCCAACTGGTGCTGGTAAGCAGGACTGTTGCCCTTAGCAAGCATCGCGACCTCCTCTGGTATATAGTGGACGGGAAGGGGTGTCTCTGGTATCGTCAGCAGTGGCAGGCTGTCGGGTATCTGCTTCATACGCAACAGCGAAGCCAGTGCCGTCCTTGCCTCCTGCTCATCCCTGCGCGCTGCCGCGAACAGATTGGCGGCGTTTTGCATCTGCAGCTCTATGGCGTGCAACTCCGCCTGCGTGACGATGGCGATAGTGGCCTTCTCACGGGCAATGGCCAGCAGGGTATCGTTCAAGCTCAGTTCCTCCTGACGCAGCTGAAGCAACCGTTGCTGGCATGCCAAGCGGATATAGCGTGCTGCAGCCTCCTCGGCCAGGCACCGCAGATTGTACTCATGCTGCTGGCGTGCAGCCTTCAGCCGTTGGTCCTCCTTCTGCTTCTCCCAACGGAAGGGATTATAGCCCAGCAGGGGATGACTATAGCCTACCAACAGCGGGGTAGCCACAAACCGGCGCGGATGTCCAGTGGCCTCCTCACGAAAGAACTCACTCCAGATGGCATGTGTGCCTACATAGGCTTCACCACCGAAGGGCAGCACCTTTTGGGTAAGCCTCAGCTGGGCCGAAGTGGAGAAAATGTCGAAGTTGCGCAGGTAGACGTAGTCGCGGGTAGGGTCGCTGACGATGCGCGTGTAGTTGGGCACAATCTTCAGCGACAGTTGTGGCTTCCGTAAGGCCTCAAAAGCCTCGTATGATGCCTGTCGGCTCTGTAGCTCCTGCCGGCTCTGGAAGGCGGTAATGGCACTGTCCTGCGCCTGCCGTATTACCCCGTCCAGGGTCAACGGTGTCTGTCCCCGTGCTCCCATGCAGAGGGAAGTCAGCCCCATCAGGACAGACAGCCGTATCGCAATACTATTCTTCATATTCTTCTTGATTTTTATCGTTAGAGAAATAGCCGAGTGCCTGAAGTTCCTTGAAATTACCGTCGGCAGCCACACAGCCTTCCTTCAGTACAATGATGCGGTTACACTTCTGTATGGTGCTCAGCCGGTGGGCAATGACGATGCGCGTACACTTCAACTTGGCCAGGTTTTCGACCACGACGTGCTGACTGATGTTGTCGAGTGCCGACGTCGCCTCGTCGAGGAAGAGCACCTTAGGCTTCCTGACCAGCGCACGGGCAATGAGGATGCGCTGCCGCTGCCCGCCCGACACACCTTTGCCGTCGAGCGTAATCGGCGTGTCCAGCCCCAAGGGCATCTGGCGGATGTCGCCGTCGAGTGCCGCCATGCGGGCTGCCTCCCATGCATCGTCGTCCGTCAGCTGCGGACTGTTGAAGAGGATGTTGTCGCGGATGGTACCCTCAACGAGCTGGTCGTCCTGCAGGCAGATGCCGATGCAATGGTGCCTCAGGCTGCGCAGGTTGATGTCTTTGAGGTCGTACTCGTCGTAGAAGATGGACCCCGACAAGGGTTTCTCCAGCCCCATCATCAGTCGCATCAATGTGCTCTTGCCACAGCCCGAGGCGCCGACCAAGGCTATGTAGTCGCCGCTATTGATGCTCAGGTTGAGTCCGTCGAAGAGCATGGGCATGTCGTCGGCATAGCGGAATTTCAGACCGCGTATGTCCAACCGGCCCGATATGGTATTGACCACATTGGCTTTATCCGCCGATTCTGTCTTAGCATTGAGCAGCGGGCTGCAAAGCCTAATCTCCGGCAACATACGTGCCACCATCTTGGTGATGCCCTGCAATTGGTTCACGGCTTCGCAGACGAGTCCCAAGACGGCACAATAAGCAATATAGTCAGAAAGCGGCAGCTGGTAGTGCCAAGCCGCCCACATCGTCACAATCATGGGCACCAACCTGAGGCAATAACTGACACCGGTGATGTAGAAACTGGCCAGCGGCTGGTGACTGCTGTAAGCCTCAGTGGGAGCATACGCCTTTGCCCACTGGTAGAAAGCCCGATATTCCGCACCGCTGGTCTTGATTTTATGAATGCCTGAGAACAAGGCGAACAGCCGTCCTATGAGGTGTGAGCCGCTGGCATTTACGCTCTGTTGTACCTTTTTCGTATAGTGGTATTCCATCAGGATGACCACAAACTGAATCATGACGACCAAGATACCGGTAAAGAGCAGCGGCCCGCCATAGATAAAGAACTGCACAAACATGATGGACGAGAAGAGGAAAGTCAAGAGCGTTGAGAGGAAGCTGGACGTTAGGTTGGAACTGACGCGCGACAGCGACAGCAGCCGGTTGGAGAGGTCGCCAGTGGTAAACGTCTTGGCAAACGAGAAGGGCAGCAGCAACAGCCGCGACATCATGGCCGTCTGTAGCGCATACTCCACCTTGTCCTTGATGCGCACCACCACCAGGTTGCGCACTATCAGCACCATCGTCATGCCGACGACCGCCCCGAAGAGCAGCGCAGCAACAGGCACTATCTGTCTGGCATCGCCCGAGGGGATGACCTCTGAGAAGATGAGTTTGACAACATAGGGCGTGAACATCGTGAGCAGGGTGACGCCCACACAAGCCAACAGGATGTAGAAGAGGTCATACGTGCAGAGACTGTTGGCGGCATAGCGCATGAGGTCCTTGACAGTCAGGTGCTCTTCCGTCAGTGGCAGACAGACTATCAGTGCCTGCTGCTTCAGCAGTCCGGAATGCCTGCTGCCTGTGAGGAGCGTGCCGGTCTTCGGGTGGGTGAAGGTATAGTCGGTGAACCCGGGATTGAGGATGACGGGGGTGTTGTCGTCGGCCATGAACCCCATCATATAGCCCGTACAGCGAGCCCACCAACCGTCGGTCAGCGTGATGTAGCGGAAAAAGATGTTACGGCACTCTAACTGCAACTCCATCTGCTCAATGTCTGGCGATAGCTCCACATGTTTCTCCATCTGTTTCCATAATTTCCTGTCAATCATGGAGCACAGGATGTCGCGCGTCTGACGCATAGCCTTACGGTCGCCGTCCATGCGTTGCACTAACTGTTGAAGGAATATATTTGTCTGCATGATTTAAAGCCCTTCACTTCTCAATTACTTATGCTTCAAGAGATTACTATACAGGCCGTCCATCTGGCGCAGCTGGCCGTGAGTGCCATGCTGGGTGATGCGTCCTTGTTCTATCACGTATATCTGGTCACAGCCGACAATGGTCTCTAAGCGGTGGGCAACAACGAGCATGGTGATGCCCATGCCGTAGAGATGCTCCATCACTTTGGTTTCGGTCTGGGAGTCCAGGGCCGAGGTGCCCTCATCCATCAGCAGGATGGTGGGTTCCTTGGCCAGGGCGGTGGCTATCTCGATGCGCTGCCGCTGTCCGCCGCTGAAATTCTTGCCGTTCTCCAACACCACGCCTTGATAGGCGTCCGGCCGCTCCATGATGTCATAGTGTATCTGTGCGTCGTTACAGGCCAACACCATAGCGAAGTTCTCTATTGACTCGTCCCACATCTTGACGTTGTCAGCAATAGTGCCCTCAAAGAGCGCCACGTCCTGATTAACGACAGAGACGGAATTGACGAATGTCATGCGGTCGATGGATTTGCGGGGCTTGCCGTCGAACAGCACCTCCCCCTCCCAAGGCTCGTAGAGTCCCGACACCAGGCTCAGTATGGTGCTCTTGCCGCAGCCGGAAGGTCCCACGAGGGCTATGCGCTCGCCGGCCTTGATCTTCAGCGAGAAGTGGCTGATGATGGGCGGCAGGCTGCGGTCGTAGCCGAAGGTGACATCACGCAGCTCTATCTCACCCGTCAACTTGCCCATTTCCGACAGTTCGTCATCGCCGGGCATGCTCATGTCAGCACATTCATCACCACAGTCACTCACGTCCTTGATGCGCTGAATCGACGAGTTGAGCCTCAAAAAAGTCTGAATGCCGTCAATAGTTCTGTTGACGGGATAGACCGACTGGTTGATAAGCGCCTGAGCGGCGAGTATCATGCCCGGCGTTAACTCGCCCTGCAGGATAAGCCAGGTACCTAAGCACAAGATGACACCGTTGGTAAACTGCATCACGATAATCGGCAGCACACTCAGATAGACGGAGTTGGTGGTCGTGGTCACGCGGGCGTTCATGGACTCTGCGTAGGTTTTCTCCCATTGGGCAAAGAATTCACCTTCGGCGCCTAAGGTCTTGATGGTTTCCAGATTGCCCAGGCCCGTCATCGTGACGTTTTGCAGCCGCGCTTCAGTCACCTCCAGGTTCATGGCTATCCTCTTTTGTATTCTGGCCGTAGAACGCATCACAAAGACGAGCAGTATGACGGAGAAGATTTGCAGCAGACACAGTTTCCAACTGAGGAGCATGATCAGGCCGAAGTAAATGACCATGAACGGCAGTCCATTAACTGCCGGCAGGCAATAGTCGAGCAGCCTGATGATCTTCGAGATGGTGGTATAGCGAGCTACCAGTTCTCCCGGTGAGAACTGGGTGAGGCGGGTCATCGGGAGCCGTAGTACCGTCCATAGGTAATTCGCCGAGGTGACGATGCCGATTCTCGCCTGACTGTTACGTCGCAGTACGGAGAATGTAATCCACAGCACGAGTTCAAGCACAAACATCAGCGTGTAGAGCACCATCAATGGCGTGAACCATTCCGGATTCTTGTGGGTGACGATATTATCGGTATATACCTGCTGGAACAGCGGCGGGAAGACGGAGAACACAGAGTCAATGGTATAGATTACAATGCCATTGAGCGCAAACAGGATATTGCCTTTCAGGAAATAGCTGAAAGCCGAACGCATGGACAGTATCGGCTTCTTGTCTTTCAGATTTTCCTTCATCACTCAAGCTTCATTTGTAAGTTGCGGAAATGCGCACGCGAGGACTCAAACAGATACTCGAACATGCTGCGGCGGCGCGTCTCAGTGAGCACCGAACAATAGGTACCTATGCCCATGCTGACATCGTCAGGCTGACCGAAGGACCAGTCGTATTGCGTGGGGTCATCAGGGGAGCGGAGCAAGTCGATACGCACTTCATATACCAGATCCTGCCCCTCGTCGGTAAGGTGCTGGGCAAGGATGTCGGACTTCAGTTTCTGGCGCATTTTGCTGATTCTGGCAGGATAGCGTACCACATGGCTGATGCGCCCTCTGACGTAACCAATCTCATCGCGTTTCTCGTTGGCGGGCCACACCTGGACCTCCATGCCTATGCGCAGCTGGCGCTGGGCATCGTTGTCGGCGTAGGCGATAAGTTGCGTCTGTTGCGACGGTGATGTCGTCTTGTTATCGACAACGCTGATAATGGGCTCGAAAGCCTCGAAAAGTTCGTTGTCAGTCTTCGCACTGATAATCAGGCCGTCCACCGTACTTGTCAGGAAGCTGTAACTGTCACCAACGGTCACCATGGCAATCGTCTGTCCCAGATGCACGCTGTCGCCATTTTGCACAAGCATGGTGCGCACGATACCCTTGTTGGGCAGCGTGACGTCAGTGGTCCCCTGCACGGGGAACACCACGCCCGAATAATAGACTTTATCGCTCACCGTGCCCAGCACACCCCACACGATGAATGCCGCCAATAGCAGTCCTATGGCCGCAGCCAGCAGATAGGCAGGCACGTAGGTCACGCGCAGATGATCGGCAATCTTGTCTGGTGATTGTAATGTTTTCTCCGAATCTTCTTTCATGAAAAGGTTGTTTTTGTTGTGCAAAGGTACAATAATCTATTGAATTTGACAAATGATTTGCCGAAAAAGCACAAAAAAGCATGGTGGACTGTAAGCTGCGGGTGAGTGTAGGCTATTATTCGATCAATTCGAAATGCTGGAAGTCCTTGCGTGTCGTCCAGTCACCGCCCCACTCGAAGCCTGCCTCGGTAAAGAGGTGGAAGCATAGGTCATCGTGGTCTATCTTATAGGGAAAGTCCCAGGTACGGTCACAATACGCCTCAGCCGTGGCGGGCTGGATAAAGCGCGTGCCGTTGTCAAGGTCCCTGTAATAAGGATTATAGAGCGTATTAATGTCGATGGCCAATCCACGGGCATGCTTTGAGAGCTTAGTAGAGCCGGCGATGGTGCGGTAGCAGAAGCACGACGAATTGTTGTCGCGCATCTGTGTCTCGTCATCGGCATCATAGACGTCGGGGAGCAGCATGCGCTGAATAGGGTACTTTGCATCAAAGAGCTGGCGGAAGATGTGAGCCACACGGTCGGCTATCTGTGCATTGACAATCATCTCACCGACGTGTATCTGATCATCGTAATCCCAGTGCAGAGCACGGATATGGCGCAGGTCGTCGCGCCCGATATAGGGGTTCTCCTTGTATGTTTTGCCCTGCATCCGCAGCCAAACGCCGTCGGGTATGGGCTCTGCCGCAAAGCACTTGTCGATGCCGCCGAAGGCCTCGATAGCATCATGACTGACGGTCTTTCCCGCCTGCCACTGAGTGAGTGCAGACGTATCGGCGTCATTCGTTGGATTGTCACTGTTGGTACAAGACGTGAATGCCACGGCGATAAGCATAACTATCATTCCATTGAAAAATCTTCTTGTCTTCATATATCTTCTTTTTTCATTTACAAATTACAATGTGCAAAGTTAATATAAAAATTCCAATAATCCAAATATTTGCACTATCTTTGCAGGCAGGAATGCTTACATTTAAAGGTTGAGGATTCTGTGCTACAGCGCCAACACGGCTTATTTTTCATTTTTTAGCCTAATTATTTGGCGGTTTCAGAAAAAACGCTTACTTTTG
>CAMNPM010000066.1 GCA_946548065.1 uncultured Prevotella sp.
GCGGCACACGCACCTGAAACGTGCGCGTCTACCAATTCCGCCACCTGGGCATTTTTCATTAAGACCCAACGTCCTAATGCTCTTTTTTGTTCAACATGTGAGCGGAAAACGGGACTCGGACCCGCGACCCCAACCTTGGCAAGGTTGTGCTCTACCAACTGAGCTATTTCCGCATTGTTAATCCTCAACTGAGGTGCATCTCTCTCGATTGCGGATGCAAAGGTACTACTTTTTTTGGAACTACCAAAACTTTTCGCCATTTTTTTTCAAAAAAAGTGCTTTTTCCCCTCTTTATCGGCGTTTTTCTTTTCTATTTGGCTACTTTTTGCTATCTTTGCAGGTAGAAAACAAGTAGAAACTGATATGATAACCTACCCCATAGCAAAGATCAATCTCGGTCTGAATGTAGTGGAGCATCGTCCCGATGGCTACCACAATCTGGAAACGGTGTTTTATCCCGTACCTTTAAAAGATGCGCTCGAAGTGCAGGTGATGGACGCTGGCTTCCCTTCTGATGTAGACTGCGACCTGAAGGTGACTAATATTGCGATAGACGGCGACGAGCAGCGTAATCTGGTGGTCCGGGCCTATCAGCTGCTGAAGCAGGACTTCCCTACCCTGCCCCGCATCCACGCCCATCTGTGGAAGGGCATCCCCACACAGGCCGGTATGGGAGGTGGCTCCAGCGACTGCGCATATATGATTCGCCTACTCAACGATTTCTTCAGCCTCCAGCTTTCCGACGAGCAGATGATAGGCTATGCAACTCGCCTGGGTGCCGACTGTGCTTTCTTCATCAAGAGCACACCCTGCTATGCTGAGGGCATCGGCGAGCAGCTGCAGCCCGTTGAGTTCAATCTTCAAGGATGGTATCTGGGGGTGGTTCGCCCTGACATTCCCGTGCCGACGCGTGAGGCTTTTGCCCTCATCACTCCTCATTATCCGCAGAAGAACTGCCGCCTGGTGGTCAGTCAGCCGGTAGAGACCTGGCGCAACGAGTTGGTCAACGACTTCGAGCAGAGTGTTTTTGCTTTGCACCCTGAGCTGGCACAGGTGAAGCAGCAGCTATACGACATGGGCGCCGCCTATGCAGCCATGTCTGGCTCAGGCAGCGCCCTCTTCGGACTTTTCAAGGAACAGCCAGTCTGTCTCAGCCAACAGTTCCCGTCTATGTTTACTTTCAGTAGTTTGTTATAGTCGGACTCATTGCAGCGACTCCCGCATTAGCCTTTGTCGCCTAACAAGGCAGCAGTACGTACACGGCTGAGTGTCTCAGGTGTCATCTGCAGGTAGCTGGCAATATAGACCAGCGGTGCGCGCAGTATCAGTTGCGGCGAACGCTTCACCAGCTTGGCATAGCGCTCCTGTGCCGACTCGAAGCGCAGCATGTCGGCATGCACTTGCGAGATGATGAGCGACTCCTCCAGTATCTTACGGTAAAGCATCTGTATGTTGACGTTGCGCACAGCCTCACGCTCCAGCGATGCCTTGGGCAGGGCAAAGAGAATGGTAGGCTCCACTGCTTGGATATTCTGTTTGCTGGGTTCTTCCTTAAACAGACTCTCGATACTCATCACAATGGTGTTCTCGGTAGCCATGTATTCTGTCAGTTCCTTTTCATTCTTATAATAATACTGCCGCAACAGTCCCTTCGCTACCCAGTAGATATCCTTACTCACTTCACCTTCCTTCAGAATCATCTCGCCCTTCTGGAACTTCATGGGTATGAGGATGCTCTCCATCACATCAAGCTCTTCATGAGTCATGGTGCTGTATCGCCGTGCCAATTCTCGAGCCACGTCTCTTGTTGTAAGTCCAATAGTTGTCATTTTTTGATTCGTTTTTTAGTTTTTCTTGTGTTATTGTTCTTTGTTGTCTTATTTGTCAGTCAAGTTTCAGCACCGCGAGGAAGGCTTTCTGCGGCACTTCCACGTTGCCTATCTGTTTCATGCGCTTCTTGCCGCGCTTCTGTTTCTCGAGCAGCTTGCGCTTACGGCTCACGTCGCCACCATAGCATTTGGCGGTGACGTCCTTGCGCACTTGCTTTACGGTTTCGCGGGCTATAATCTTTGCACCGATGGCAGCCTGGATGGCGATGTCGAACTGCTGGCGCGGGATCAGTTCCTTCAGCTTTTCGCACATACGTCTGCCAAAACTGACGGCATTGTCCTGATGGGTCAGCGTTGACAGGGCATCGACAGGCTCGCCGTTCAGCAGAATGTCAAGTTTCACCAGTTTCGAGGGGCGGAACGAGTCAATATGGTAGTCGAAAGAGGCATACCCCTTCGAGATTGATTTCAGCTTGTCGTAGAAGTCGATGACGATTTCTCCCAGGGGAAGCATGAACCGCAGTTCCACCCTTCCGCCCGACACATACTGCTGGTCTATCAGCTCCCCGCGCTTGTCGAGACATAGGGTCATAATGGGGCCGATATAGTCGGCAGCAGTAATAATCGAGGCTTTGATGTAGGGTTCCTCGATATGGTCTATCATCGTCTGGTCGGGCAGTCCCGACGGGTTGTGTACTTCCTTCTCTTCGTGCTGCTTGGTGTAGCACATGTAGGTTACGTTAGGCACGGTAGTGATGACATCCATGTCGAACTCGCGATCCAGTCGTTCCTGCACAATCTCCATGTGGAGCAGTCCCAGGAATCCGCAACGGAATCCGAAGCCCAGTGCCACCGACGTCTCTGGCACGAAGGTCAGCGAGGCATCGTTCAGCTGCAGCTTCTCGAGCGAGGCGCGCAGGTTCTCGTAGTCTGTAGGGTCTATGGGATAGACTCCGGCAAACACCATGGGCT
Organism: uncultured Prevotella sp.; assembly: GCA_946548065.1. Classification (GTDB taxonomy): domain Bacteria; phylum Bacteroidota; class Bacteroidia; order Bacteroidales; family Bacteroidaceae; genus Prevotella. The sequence goes on from CAMNPM010000066.1 coordinate 2,802, forward strand.
TCACCTCCTGGAAACCCTCAATGGCCTTGTCGCACGGGCGGTCAATATGGGTAATGGTGTCGCCCACCTTTACCTCCTTGGCATTCTTGATGCCGGAGATGATGTATCCCACCTCGCCCGTTCTGAGCTCCTTGCGGGGTATCATGTCCATCTTGAGCACCCCAACTTCGTCGGCATCGTATTCCATGCCGGTATTGAAGAATTTCACTTTGTCGCCTTGGCGTATCGTGCCGTTGACAATCTTGAAGTAGGCTATGATGCCGCGGAACGAGTTGAACACGGAGTCGAAGATCAGGGCCTGCAGCGGAGCCTCTTCGTCACCCTTGGGATGCGGTATGCGCTCCACCACGGCATTCAGGATGTCCTCCACACCCTCGCCGGTCTTGCCCGAGGCGCGGATAATGTCCTCCGGGTCACAGCCGATAAGGTCTACTATCTCATCCTCCACCTCGTCGGGCATGGCCGACGGCATGTCTATCTTGTTGATAACGGGGATTATCTCCAGGTCGTTGTCAATGGCCAGATAGAGGTTCGATATGGTCTGCGCCTGCACACCCTGTGTGGCATCCACCACCAGCAAGGCTCCTTCGCAGGCAGCAATGGAGCGCGACACTTCGTATGAGAAGTCCACGTGTCCCGGGGTGTCGATTAGGTTCAGGATGTATTTCTCGCCTTTATAGTTGTACTCCATCTGGATGGCGTGACTCTTGATGGTGATGCCACGCTCGCGCTCCAGATCCATGTCGTCAAGCATCTGACCTTCAGTCACCTGAATGGTCTTGGTATACTCCAACAGACGGTCGGCCAGCGTCGACTTTCCGTGGTCGATATGGGCGATAATGCAGAAATTTCTTATATGCTCCATAAATGGCTAAAAACAATTTGGATGCAAAGATACGAAAAAAAAATGGAATACCTGCTACATAGCCTGATTTTTTATTTTTATATATGAAAAAGGTGCGCTCTTTTCACAAAGAGGCGCACCCTGTCAAAATTATGATTAAAATTCCCAACTTAGTTGTTTTCAGCAGAAGGGGTTCTCCGTGGGATAGAAGTCACCCTTCGGGAAGTTGTAGTCAATCTCGTCCACAGGAATGCCCATGTACTTCAGCACTTCCCACAGGTACTTGCCCTGGTGACCAAACATCACGGCGCAGTGGTGAGGATAGTGCTTCTCGATGAGCACGTGACGATAGAATCGGCTCATGTTCTTGATGCCGAAGATACCGATTGAACCGAACGAGCGTGTAGCCACTGGCACTACCTCGCCCTGTGCGATATAGGCGCGGAGCTTGGTGTCGGCAGTCGACTGCAGACGGTAGATGGTGGCCAGTCCGGGTTGGATGTCACCCTCAAGGGTACCGTTGGTTACCTCGACAGGCAGTGCACGGGCCATGATGCGCTGGAAGCACATCTGGCAGTTGCAGACCTTCGACGAAGCAGTGTTACCGCAGTGGAAGCCCATGAAGATCTCCTTGTCGGTATACTCGTCGCAGAGGAACTTCTTGCCCTTGATGCTCTCCTCGTACATATCCTGAGGCACGGTGTTGTTGATGTCGAGCAGCGTGACGGCATCCTCAGTGATGCAGGTGCCGATGAACTCAGACAGCGTACCGTAGATGTCAACCTCGCAGCTTACGGGGATGCCGCGGCTGGTCAGACGACTGTTCACGTAGCAAGGCACGAAGCCGAACATGGTCTGGAAGGCGGGCCAGCACTTGGTGGTCAGGGCCACAAACTGACGGCAGCCCTTGTGGGCCTCTATCCAGTCTAACAGCGTCAGCTCATACTGAGCCAGTTTGGGCAGCACCTGAGGAATCTTGTTGCCGTGACCCAGCTCGGCAGCCATGTCCTTCACCACGTCGTCGATGCGGGGATCGCCGGCATGCTTCTGGAACGACTCCAGCAGGTCGAGCTCAGAGTTCTCCTCAATCTCCACATCCAGGTCGTAGAGAGCACGGATAGGAGCATTGCAGGCCAGGAAGTTGTTTGGACGCGGACCGAAGCTGATAATCTTCAGGTTCTGCAGACCCACGATAGCACGTGCAATGGGGATGAACTCATGAATCATATCTGCACACTGAGCAGCGTCGCCCACCGGCTCCTCGGGAATATAGGCACGAGTCTTGCGCAGGCTGAGTGCATGGCTGGCGTTCAGCATACCGCAGTAGGCATCGCCACGACCGTCGATAAGGTCGTTCTGCGACTCCTCGGCAGCAGCACAGAACATGGCAGGGCCGTCGAAGTACTTGGCCAGCATGGTCTCCGAAATCTCCGGACCGAAGTTGCCCAGATATACACAGAGGGCGTTGCAGCCGGCTTTCTTGATGTCCTCAAGGGCCTGACACATGTGTATTTCGCTCTCAACGATACAAATGGGACACTCATAGATGTTGGCGTTGCCATACTTCTCAACATACTTGGCGATGACGGCCTTGCGGCGGTTGACAGCCAGAGACTCGGGGAAGCAGTCGCGGCTGACGGCTACTATTCCGATTTTGATTACTGGAACATTGTTCATAATTAAATAATTAAAAATAAGTATTGTTTAGATAGGGTTTTCTGTTTACTCCTCTACTGCGGCCTGCGCGGCAGCAAAGAAATCCCTATTTATAAGGGGTTCCCAGAGGTCGTTGTAAACTATATGTAAGTTACTCTTTTTTCTCATATTTTCTTCTATTTTCTTTTTATGGGGACAAAGGTACGAAAAAGAATCCAATAAAAGAGCGATATTTATTATTTTTAACTCTATGACCGCAACATCTGTATTGTTTATATACAATAAAAGCTAAATGATTGCTTGTTTTATTGTTTATGGACAATAAAAATGTTATATCTGCACAGTTTAAAGTTTATGGATTACGGACATCATCATCACCGGCAGCAATTCCATTTTTCTTTTTACTGAGAATGTGCCATCTCATGTTCCCTCCCCTTCTGAAAACACATCTCTTTTAACTGCGGAATAAACTGAGGATGCATTACTTAGGACATCAAAAATGATAGTTCAGCCCTCGAAAACTACCGTTCTTAATTAAAATAGCATAAAATGAAGTGACTTTTTTGAATTGTTTGCACGTTTTTAATGAATTTATTATTATATTTGCACCAAAATCATTCATTATGACTTTACAAAAGTGGATTTATAGATAAGATGGAGGGAAAGAGAGATTAAAATTCACGCTTTCAATAAAAAATATTTGCAATGAGGGGTATTTGATTTGAACGTCCGAGGGTCTTATATACGAATAAAGGCCAAAAGACATTTATGAATTACAGTAAACAAGAGTTTGAACGCCTGTTCAAGGACAGCTATCCGCACATGTATCGCATGGCATTCTCGATGGTGGAGAATGCCGACGATGCCAAGGATGCTGTGCATCAGGTGTTCGTCCAAATCTGGAAGCGAAAACCGCAGGTAGCCGATGACAGTATTCGAGGCTACTTGCTGGCGGCTACGCGCAACCAGTGCCTACACACGCTACGCTCGCGGCAGTTGCAGCGGCAGATGGAGGATGAACTTCGGCTGGACATCGCCGCCAGCGAGAGCGAGGAACGCGAGGAGCTGCTGCAGCAACTTCAGCAAGTCATTGACAAAAACCTGACAGAGCAAGACCGTCGCGTGCTGAGTCTGCACTACGATGAGGAGATGACCTACGAAGAGACGGCCACCGTCCTCGGCATCAGCGCCTCAGCGGTGAACAAGCACATCACGCGCTCACTGGAAAAGATTCGTAAAACCCTTAAAATTGCAAAGTAAGATGAAGCAGCAGGATATTGACAAAAAAATTGGCATGCCCGACGTGGACAAGGAGTGGGCACAGTTTGAACGCGGGGTCATCGACCAAAAGACGACATCGCGGAAACCGCTCTACTGGGGCATTGGCATCGCAGCCTCTATCGCACTGGTGACAGGCATCTTTCTGTTGAACCACGATGCTGAAAAGCAGCAGGCAATAGCCCAGCAGACTACAAATACAACAGAAATACCCACAGCATCAGACAACAAATCGGCCATAGTTGCTGCAGAAGAGCCCGTCGCTTTGCCTGCGAAGGATGAGCCGGTCAGGATGGAGACTGAGCAGCGGCCGCGGGCAGAATTGCTAGCCCAGGCTCCCCCCCCATCTGCAGAAGCTAAGGTCTATGACTGTGGGGAAATAATGCCACAGTTTCCTGGGGGCGACCGTGCCTTGATGGAGTTTATCAAGTCGAACATACGCTATCCCGACCTGGCCATGGAGTATGGCGCAAGAGGGCGCGTCATCACTACCTTCACGGTCGACAGTCTGGGCTATACCTCCAACTACAAAGTTACTAAGATTATGAAGTTGAAATATGACACCCTGCGTCTGAGCCAAGAGAGTGCCTACAGACAGCAGCAGTTGAAGCAGCAGATAGAACAGCAACTGGGTGAAGAGAGCCTTCGCATCCTCAGCCTGATGCCCCGGTGGGCACCGGCCAGTCGGTTTGGTCGTCACGTAAGCATGAAATACGTCGTCCCAGTGCAGTTCAGGGCTACGGAGGTGGAACGCCAGATTTTCCTTGCCCAGAGACAACACAAGGGATATTTGCAAGACCACATTGCTGAACTTGACTTCGTACCCTCATCCGCTGACTTGGGGGCTGCCCATACCATACGAATTACCGGCTCGGGCCATGCACATCGAAAAGACTCTATCGTCGTTGTCGTCAATGGTGAAATCCTTCCTGACTCCATAGGACTGAATATTGGTATGTGGAATGTTTATA
>CAMNPM010000067.1 GCA_946548065.1 uncultured Prevotella sp.
GCGATGCCTCCCCATCCGCAGATGCCGATGATACCGATGCGATTGGCATCCACATTGTCCTGACGCGACAGGAAGTCAACGGCGGCCATGAAGTCCTCGGTGTTGATGTCGGGCGAGGCCGTGCGGCGGGGCTCACCGCTGCTCTCACCCGTATAGGAGGGGTCGAAGGCCAAGGCTACGAATCCGCGTTCAGCCATCCGCATGGCATAGAGTCCGCTCGACTGTTCCTTCACGGCTCCAAATGGGCCGCTGACGGCGATGGCGGCCAGCTTGCCCTGGGCGTCTTTCGGTTCATAGAGGTCTGCTGCAAGCGTCAGCCCATACTGTGTCTCAAACGTCACCTTGCGGTGGTTCACCTTGTCACTCAGCGGGAACACCTTGTCCCACTCCTGCGTTAATTCTAACTTCTGCATACTCTCTTCTGTTTTAGTTTGTTTACTGTTTGTGCAAGCCGTCAGCATTCCGCCTGCGAGCATTGCTGCAAATAACGCTTTCTTCATCTTACTATCTTTTTTCCGTTCTGAATGATGATACCCTTCCGTCCAGCCTGTGCCAGTGAGCCTTGCAGGGTGTAGGCCCGTGATGAATGCTTGTTGGCGCGGCTGTTGCTGATGCCTGTTGCATTGCCAAGCGACAGGGTGACGCTGATATTGCTCTCGCCTGCCTTGAGAAAGGCAGAAAGTTCGCTGGCCGACAGGCCGTCAATCCTGCCCAGGCGGGTATAGCTCCATGAGTTGGTGCCGTAGAAGATACAGATGTTGCTGCCGTTGTAGAGGATCACGTCTCCCGGCTGGGCATTGATCTGCTCGTTACTCGTTGACAGCGAGAAGCCCAGGGCACCCCATATCTCGAATTCGCCGCTCGAACTGAGTGTCACGGTGACGGGTGCCACCTGTAGCTTTGCCACCAGCTCGCGCGTGGCACTGTTGTCGGCAAGGGTGACGGCCTGTGTCCTGCCATCAATGGTGATATACATTTTCTGAGTCATTGTCGCATAGTTTTGTGCCTGGGCCTGAGTCTCTTCGCTGCTGCACGACATGGCGAGCAAGGCCAGGGCGATTGATAGAATACGATGGATAAATACTGTTCTGTTCATAGCCATAAGAAGATTATTTCACCTGATACCTCATCCACACGATGCCATCCTGCTCTTCCACACTCTTGAAGGTGAGGCGCACGGGCTTGCGATCCATCGGCCTGCCGTCGAAAGCCGCCGCCATGCCCTCGCGCCCGTCGATGCCGTAGCCATACATCATGCTCACCTCGTCTATCAGTCCTTGGTCGAGCATGGAGCCGTTGATGTGGCCGCCGCCCACCACTGCCAGACGCTCTACACCGAATACCGTACGTAGCGTCTCCATGGCCTTCGCCAGGTCTATGCCGTTCCGGCCTGCCGTTATATAAGATATGTGTTCGTCCTTCAGGTAGTCAAGATACTCCTGACTGGCCTGCTCGGAGAGGATCATCAGCAGGGGGCGTCCGAAGAGTTCTGCGGTGTTGTCATCCCAGAGCAAGGTGCCGAGGGTGTCCACACCGATGGCGTAGCCCACTGATTCCACGGCCTTGTAGAGTTGCTGGCCGGCATCTTCATGGGCCTGGCGTGGCTGGAACACGCCATCCTGTGCGTAGTGCATGGCCAGGGTGGTCTTGCCCTCCAACGTAGAAGGGCAGTCGAGTTGGGCCAGCGCCTCATAATAATGATTGGTGTCGTCTATCTGCTCTGTCATCTCGCAGTCTATCCTGCCGTCGAGCGAAGCCATCATGTGACAAATAGTGTATGGTCTCATCTTTCGTCTTGTTTTTAAATCCGCTGCAAAGGTACGAAGAAAAGGCCGTAACCCGTATAGACAGATTGCGGACAAAACTACCAAAAATGAGGGTTCTTGACTTACAAGCGTCCTGCGGCCGAGCGGTCACTTTTTGCGCTGAATGTCTGCGAACTGTCGCGGAGTCAGGCCCGTCGTGTTCTTGAACATCCTTGTGAAGTGCTGGGGGTATTCAAATCCCAGCTCATCGGCCACCTGGACGATGCTCCTGCCGCTCAAGATGAGATTCTTGGCCCTCATGGTGATGAAATTGCGTATGTAGTCCTTGGGGCTTTGGCCAAGGGCCTCCCTGATGATGTCGCCAAAGTAGCCTGGCGAGAGGCATAGCTCGCTGGCACAGTACTTCACGCTGGGCAGTCCGTTCGCCCTTTGCAGGCCACGGGCATAATAGTTGGTCAGCACCTGCTGGAAACGGCTGAGGATGTCGCTGCCCATAGCGGTCATCTCCTCCCGCTGTCGCATGTAGAAGCGTTTGCAGTAGTCGAGGATGAGCAGGATGTAGTCTCTTATGATGTCGTCATGGCCTTGCGACTGCGTCTGCGTTGCCAGCTCCTGGCGCAGGTTGGCCATGAGCTGTTCCAGGATGTGCTTTTCCTCTGGTGTCAGGATGAGCGCCTCGTTGGAGTGGTAGGAGAAGAACTGATAGTCGTCCATTCTCTGCTCTATCGCTGAACCTTGTATAAACTGCCCCGTGAAGAGCAGCACCCAGCCGTGATACTGCCTGCGCGTGCCATCGTCCTGCTTGCCGCCTATCTGGCCGGGGGAGAAGGCTATCAGCGAGCCATCGCCCTCACGGTAGGTGCCGATGCCGTAGGTCAGGCCCTCGGGGAACTCCTCCTGCAGGAAGATGGCGTAGCAATTGATGCGGTTGAGCGTGTGGCGTATCTCGCCCACCTCGTCATAGTGTATCACAGAGACGTGGGGATGGTAGACTGGCGCACCGATATCCCGTGCGTAGTCATTGGCTTCATCGATATATAGGTCTATCGTCATGTTGTTTGCTGCAAAATGCGTACAAAATTACATTTTTATTCTGAAAGAAAGGCTTTCTTTAGCAGATTTTTTGTATCTTTGCAACAAAATGAATCATACAGGCTTGTAAAAAACATAATAGTATCACAAAATGAAAATAAAGAGCATTACAAGCATTCTAAGATTACTCCTCCCTTGCATACTAAGCGTATGCGGAACAACCGCCCATGCCTCGGATAATGAAGAGATTATCGAGTTCCTGGGTGACCGTTATGTTATACATGTAGACAGGATGCATCCTGACAGTGAGATGACCCTGCTGGATGTGCTGAACACCTGTCCAGAGCATTTGTCTGTCAACGGAAAGAAAGTAGACCTCGATTACAAACTACGTGTCGACAACATTGGCATCGTCGTGGATGCCGAAACCTTTCTGGCCAATGTGAAGGCATGCGAGATAGACCATATCCAGATATGCAACAACTCCTCTGTGGCAAAGGCTGTGAGCGGTACGCAGGGCGTCATAGACATCTATTACCGCGAAGACGTCAAAACCGACGGTAAGGTGGCACTGACAGGCAGTACCTACGGCAACGGCATGGTCTATGCTGACGTGACCAACAGGAACGAGAAACTCACGGTGCAGGCATACGCTTTGGCCCGCACCTCTTATGGCAAGGCATATCCTGACGATGTCTTCCGCATGACGGACCGCGGACTGGCTGAAAACTTCCATCTTAACATCGTCTGGAAGATGACTCAGAACGACAGGCTTTTCATCAAGGCTTATCAGGATTTTGAAAACGCCAAACAGAAGTCCTACAACCCTGACTTAGTGAAGGCCCTCCCCTGGTACAAGCGTTATGTGGGGCTTGTACTGTCCTATTCCCATACCTTCAAGAACGATGCCGTCCTGCTTGCCGAGGTGGGCAGCGACTACACCAGTGAAAACAATGACGGCTCCAAGCTGGGCGACTGTTATCCCTACGGCTTTGTAGAGTTGGACACGCCTCTCTTCACCCCAGAACTCTGGTTGATGGTGGGTACCGAGATGGACTACGAGAACACCTGGAATATTGACAAGAACCGCCAGCAGAGTCTGGTGACCGACTTCTACGCACAGCTGGACTATACCCACGGCCCTTGGGTGCTGACAGTCGGCGACCGCTTCCGCATCATGGACTACTGGAACCGCCAGTACGACTCTGCCGACCAGAGCCTTTGGAAGCATCAGCGTACCAATCATTGCTATCTGGCCAGTGTGGGCTATAAGGCTGGGCGACATTTCTTCCAAGGACTCGTTGCCCGTCGTTTCTTCATTCCCGGATTGAGTGACTTCCTGGTTGATGAGAAAAATCCGACAACAGCCCTGAAATACGATGCCGGCAGTTATAGCACCAACCTCGCTCATCAGGGCGTGTTGCGATACTCCTACCAGCAGCGGGATTTCTTCCTTCATACCAGTGTGGAGGGCAACTGGTATAGCCACCTCCCCGGTCCCAGTCGCTTCCAGATAGGCTTGAGAAATTCCGTCTATTGGAGGACGGGAGCTTGGGAGCTGACCTTTGGTGCCAACTACTATCATGAGCACCAGAAGGCCGGTGTGGTCACTGCTTCTGTCGACGATGACTATGTTACCCTCAAGGCCGCACCCGTCGTCAGTCTTCCTAACGGGTTCCGCGTAGGGGCGACCCTGCTCTACAGCAGCCGTCGTAAGATGGGTGACAAGCATCCTCATCTCTTCGCCACCGTCAAGGCCAACAAGCAACTGGGCAAGAAGTGCAACGTCTTTGCCGAATTTCACGACCTGGGCGGCTATACCACCGGCAGTCGCTCGCAACTTGCCGGTCTCTACCAGAACCGTGCACTGAGCGTGGGGGCTACTTTCTATCCTTTCAGGTAATAATAAAAAAAAAGTTGGTTATGAAATTAGCAGAATCTGTAAAACCGGGAAATCCTAAGCGATTGAATATTCTGTCGCTGATAGCCGTGATACTGTTTTTGGGATGGTTAGGCTATGCCGTAGTCATCAACCACATGCCTGTGAAGGATACCGTATGGGCCCTGATGCCGCCCATCATCGCCATCTCAATGGCACTGATTACCAAGGAGGTGTATAGCTCGCTGTTTCTTGGAATTCTGGCAGGTGCCCTGCTCAATGCTAACTTCCAGCCCGTAGATACGCTCAACCAGATATTCCAAGGCGGCATTGTAACTTCGCTGGCTGACAAGTGGAACGTGGGCATACTCGTCTTTTTGGTGATTCTAGGTACGATAGTCCAGCTAATGAACCGTACCGGTGGTTCGACGGCTTTCGGCATATGGGCCTCCCGACGCATCAAGAACCGTGCGGGGGCGCAGTTGTCAACCATGCTGTTGGGCTGCCTGATTTTCATCGACGACTATTTCAACTGCCTGACCGTAGGCTCCGTCATGCGGCCTGTGACCGACAAGCACAAGATCAGCCGTGCCAAACTGGCATACCTGATTGACTCCACGGCAGCCCCCGTCTGCATCATTGCCCCCATCTCGTCGTGGGCTGCTGCCGTTTCGGGATTCGTCAAGGACGCTAACGGCATCAGCATCTTCGTTCAGTCCATCCCCTTCAACTTCTATGCCCTGCTGACCTTGCTGATGATGGTCTTCATCATCGTCATGAAACTGGACTATGGTCCCATGAAGGTACATGAGGACAATGCCTGCAACGGCGACCTCTTCACCACCGGCAAGGATCGGGCGGCCAGTGAAGTGAGCCGAAAGGAGGCGGAGACTGCCGAAGGCCGGGTGTCCGACCTGGTATTCCCCGTCGTAGTGCTCGTCGTCGGATGTGTCATGGGGATGATCTACACAGGCGGCTATTTCGATGGCAAGAGCTTCATCGACGCCTTTGCAGCCAGCGATGCCTCGGTTGGTCTGGTGATTGGCTCCTCGCTGGCACTCATCATCACCATTGTGTATTATCTGGTGCGCCAGTCGCTGTCGTTTGCCGACTGTATGGACTGCCTGCCGGAAGGCTTTAAGCAGATGGTTCCCGCCATGCTGATTCTTACATTCGCTTGGACGCTGAAGGGCCAGACTGACAGTTTGGGGGCTGCCGCCTACGTGGCTGGCCTGGTTGAGCACTCCGCTGGCGGTCTCATGGGCTTCCTGCCTGCCATCATCTTTGCCGTTGCCGTCGGGCTGGCTTTTGCCTCTGGCACGTCGTGGGGCACGTTCGGAATCCTCATCCCCATCGTGGTGTCATGTTTCCAGGAGGTTGACCCGCAGCTGATGATTATCTCCATCTCGGCCTGCATGGCAGGTGCGGTGTGCGGCGACCATTGCTCGCCCATCTCCGATACCACCATCATGTCGTCGGCAGGTGCCCAATGCCAGCACCTGAACCACGTCACCACTCAGCTGCCCTATGCGCTGACGGTAGCCTCTGTGTCGTTCTTGACCTTCCTTGTGGCGGGCTTCACCAAGAGTGCGCTTCTGTCACTCGCATTCGGCATCGTGGCATTAGTCCTGCTCCTGATGTTCATCCGCTTCCGGAGTAGACAGGGATATTTACATGGCGACTCGGGTGACTCAAGATGCTTGTAACAGCCA
>CAMNPM010000068.1 GCA_946548065.1 uncultured Prevotella sp.
AACGCGGTATCATCATTGCCTCTCCACAGACCATAGAGGAACTATCAGAGACGCTGCGAAAAATAGTGGAATAACTCAAATCATGGAGACAGGTTACTTGGCTTATACAAGTATCTGTCTCCATGATTAACCAAATGTTTTGACGAAAAAGTGCATAAATGACGTAAAATTACTTGAAGATCTTCTGGGCGAACTGGGTGAGGTAGATGCGCCAGTTGCGCCAGATGTGGCCTCCGTCGGTTTCAACGTACTCGTAGGGATAGCCTTTCTCGTCGAGATAGCGGCGGAAGTCGGCATTCTGCTGATAGAGAAAGTCGGTCTTGCCTATGGCTATCCAGTAGAGAGCGGGTTTTTGGGCAAAGAGGCGCGCCAGCTGTGACTGCATGTCGCGGTGCTCCTGAAGCTGGTCGTAGAACGACTTGTTGCGGTCGCCGCTGATGTGCAGTGCGGCAGAGAACAGTCCGATGTAGTGGAACGCATCTGGATAGCGCCTGGAGGTGGCAAAGCTTTGTCCGCCGCCCATCGACAGTCCGCAGATGGCGCGGTGCTTCTTGTCCTTGGCTACCTTGTAGTGGCTCTCTACATAGTTGACGATGTCCATGAAACTCTCGTCCATGGTGGCTATGGGCTTCTGGTGGACGCTGCCCGCGAACGAGGGCTGGTACATGCCGCGCGACCACTCGCCGGGGGCTGCCTGACAGTCGGTATTGCCATTGGGCATGACGACAATCATGGGACGGGCCTTGCCTGTGGCGATGAGGTTGTCCATGATTTGGGCGGCTCGTCCCAGCTCGCTCCAAGCGTTCTCGTCGCCTCCGGCACCGTGGAGCAGGTACATGACGGGATAGTGTTTCCCCTGGTCGTAGCCTGCGGGGGTGTAGACGGTCATGCGACGCTTCATCTTGAGCGTGGGGCTGTCGTACCACACCTTGGACAGGTTGCCGTGGGGTACTTCGTTGACGCGATAGAGGTCGCCCTTGTCGCCCTGCTCGCTGCTGACGATGAAGAGGCTGGAGTAGGATACAATGTCGCGGTTCTGGTAGACGTTGGCGGGGTCTCTGAGTCCTGTCAGTCCGTCAACGCTGAAGGTGTAGCTGTAAAGCTCGGGGGCCAGCTTCGGGGTGGTGTAGGTCCACACGCCGTCAGCGCCTTCGGTGAGCTGGGCTACGCCAGGCTGCTCGACGGTGCCGAACCCGGGTACCTGGGTCTTGGTGGCGGGTAGGAAGTCGCCCGTCACCTCTACCTTGACGGCCTTAGGAGCATAGAAGTTGAAGGTCACCGTGCCGTCGGCATTGACTACGGGCGACTGCACGCTGACCTGCTGGTAGAGTTTCTCCTGTGCGGGGACACCCAGGGAGCAGAGTGCTCCGAGGGTGAGGGAGAGAATGGTCTTTTTCATCTGCTATGCAAACTTGACGAGGATGCGGAAGACCTTGGCGGGGTTGGCATCCCACTGCTTCATGGCTTCCTCGGCCTCTTCTGGGGTGACGATGCCTGAGATGAGCACATCGTAGGGTGGGTTGTACTTCTTCAGATAGCGGATGACGCCGTCGAAGTCCTCGGGCAGGGCATTGCGCGAGCCGCGGATGTCGAGTTCCTTCTGCACAAAGTACTTGGTGGTGAACTCTACGTCCTTCTTGGAGTATCCGATGCAGATGACGCGTCCGCAGAACGACACCTCGTTGACAGCCATCTGGTAGGTGGCAGGCGAGCCTACGGCCTCGATGACGATGTTGGGTCCCATGGAGTCGGTGAGCTCCATCAGGCGCTCGTGGACGTTCTCCTTCAGGGTGTTGATGGTGAAGTCGGCTCCCAGGCGCTTCACGATGTCGAGCTTCTCGTCGTCTACGTCGCAGGCGATGACCTTAGCACCGCGCAGCAGCGAGCGGATGACGGCTCCGACACCCACCATACCGCAGCCAATGACCATCACGACATCGGTGTCGACAGCCTGGGCGCGGCTGACAGCATGGAAGCCTACGGACATGGGCTCGATGAGGGCTGCATGCTCGGGGGTAATGTCGCCCACGGGGATAATCTTCTGCCAAGGCAGGGCGATATACTCGCGCATGGCTCCGTCGCGCTGCACACCGAGGGTCTCGTTGTGCTCGCAGGCATTGTAGCGGCGACTGCGGCAGGCGGGGCATACGCCACAGTTGGTGTAGGGATTGACGGTCACCTGCATGCCTTTGCGCAACGTGTTGGGGACGTCGGGACCCATGCCGATAATCTCGGCACCAATCTCATGACCGGGGATGACGTGTGGCTTGGCCATCGTGTTGAGTCCGCGATAGGTGTTGAGGTCGCTGCCGCAGAAACCTACATATTCTATTTTTAACAATACTTCGTTGGCACCGCAGCTGGGGCGGTCCATCTCCACGACGCGCATGACGCGTGGCTCTGTAATCTGAATTGCTTTCACCTTAATATGATTTACTATTTACTATTTGCGATTTGCTATTCGCTCATGTTTTTGATATAGGGTAGCTCGACGAGCTTGCCGAAGCCGAAGAACTGCTTGGCATTGTCGCAAAGGAAGAGGCGTTTCTCGTTGTCCGACAGTTCCTGCGACTTCGTGACGAAGTCGTATGACATTCGGTAGGTGATGGCTGTGATGGTGCGCGGATAGTCGGAACCCCACATCAGCTTGTCCCAGCCCACCTCGTCGGCAGCCTCGCGGATGGCGCGGATGGCTGAAGGGAAGGGGTAGAACTCGTCGTTGAAGAGCCACGTGATGCCACCACTCTCTACATATACGTTTTTGTGGCGGGCCAGGTGTATCTGGCTCATCCAGCCCGGTCGCGTCACCATGCCGAAATGGCCGATGGCAATCTTCAGCCGCGGGAAGTCGCTGATGAGCTCTTCCATCATACCAGTCTGTGCGTCGCCATCCATCAGTTCAATGCCGAGGATGACATCGTTTCCCTCCATCAGAAACAGCACCCTGCGTAGCTCGTCTTCTTCCAGGAAAGCCTTCGGCAGGCGGGCTGCCGGAATCTTCAAGCCCTTAAAGCCCTGAGCAATAAGGCTCAAAGCTTGCTGATAGTAGCCTTTCTCTCGCCAATCCGGCATGCCGAAACAGAAGAAACGGTCAGGGAATTGTTTGGCGACAGTCATGAGGTAGCTGTTCTGCAGTCCGTCGATGAACTCCTGTGTGATGACGGCAGCCGAGACCTGGGCGTAGTCCATGTTGGAGAGGAACCGCTCAGCGGTGTTCTTCCCGTCGGTCATCCAGGGGGGCAGCATCTGGCGCTCCTCGCCGAAGAAGAGCGAGCGGCTGCGGTTAGGAGATAGCGGGTGAATGGGGGAACCATTCACCACTGTGTCTACGTTGAGCCACAGGTGGGCATGTGCGTCGATTATGTATTGGCCCATGATACGCGCTGTTGGTCGCCAATAATGTCTTTCACTTCCTGCACCAGCTGCCAGTCGATGGGTTCGTCCAGATAGGCAAGGTTGGTCTTGATAGCCTCCGGGCGTGTGGTGCTGAATACGGTGGATGCGATGCGGTCGCACGAGCATGCAAACTGCATGGCGAGCTTCTCTATCGGATAGCCCTTAGCCTTGCAGTGGGCAGCAGCTTTCTCGCAAGCCCCTACCAGCAGCTTGGGTGCAGGATGCCAGTCGGGCACTCCGCGCTCAGTGAGCAGCCCCATCGAGAAGGGCGACGCGCTGAGCACTCCCACGCCATGCATCTCGAAGAAACCGAGGAAGTCGACCAGCTTGTCATCGCAGAGGCAGAAGTGACAGAAGTTCATCACGCTCTCCACCGTTCCCGGCTCGCTGTGCTCGATGACCCACTTGAGGTTCTCCAGCTGCAGATCGGTGATGCCCACGTGACGCACTACGCCTTCCTTCTTTAGCTCGTGCAGGGCAGGCAGCGTCTCGTCGACCACCCGCTGCAGTCCGCCTTCCATGCGTCCCTGAAACTCGATGTCGTGTACATTAATGATGTCTATGTAGTCAATGTGCAGGCGCTCTAAGCTTTCGTAGACACTCTCCTTGGCGCGGCGGGCGGAATAGTCCCATGTGTTGACCCCGTTCTCGCCATAGCGCCCCACCTTGGTGGAGAGGAAGAACTTGTCGCGAGGGATGTCCTTGAGGGCCTTGCCTAAGACGGTCTCTGCCTTATAGTGGCCATAGTAGGGCGACACGTCGATGAGGTTGATGCCCGCCTCGATGGCAGCAAATACGGCATCGATGCCTCGGTGCTCGTCGAACGAGTGGAAGACGCCACCCAAAGAAGAGGCGCCGAAGCCCAGCTCCGACACCTCTAATCCTGTATTTCCTAATTTACGATACTTCATTGCTGAGCGGTAACAAATTTATCACTCTTCACTTTTCACTCTTTACTTACCAAGGCATCATGTCGCGCTCGTCAGGACGGTGGGCCTTGTTGTCGTCGTCGAGGATGTAAACCTGCAGGTCGTTGAAGTAGCCCGCGGTCTCTTCCTGCAACTGCTTCAGCTCAGCCTTGGTGTCTTCGAAGCCCATGAATGTCTTGGCTGAAGCAAGGTGGTTGGTGAACTCCAGTTTCTTGTTTGCTCTGTCCAATACGGAGATCCACTCGTCCTTGGTGCGGTCTCCAATCACAAATTTCTTTTTCATATTGATTCGTTTTAAATAGTTTCGTGATGCAAAGATACGAAATATCTGACAATCAGCAATAGAAAATTGACAATTATTAAACGTAATCGTTTTATTTTACCAGACTGGCAGCGTCCTTGGTCAGCAGCGGGAGTACTTTGTCGTAGGGGATGTCGAAGTTGATGAGGCCTGCGGCATAGGGGGCTATCTCGTACTGCTGGTAGACGAAGGTGAGTCCCTGCTTGGTGAAGCTGGGTGCGCTGCTGGGCAGGGGGATGCTGTCTACGTTGTCCACATTGAGCAGCATGTCTTTGAGCTGTTCGTCGGTGGTGACTTCCTGTTCACCGTCCTGGAAGTAGCTGCGCACACCCTCCTTGATGAGGTGGGCGAGCTGGGGCGACTGGGGGTCCTTGAACAGGTTCTGGTTCTGTCTCTCGAACTGTTCCGTCTCTCGGTTGAACTTGGTCTTATACCCAATGCGCAGTCCGTCGCGCTTGCGGAAGGTCTGGTATGACGATGAGGCATAGCCGTGGGCCCCGCCCAGGAATCCTTCGTGGTTGGAGAGGTAGGTGACATAGAGGTCGGTCTCTTCCACTTTGAACACCTTCACGTAGCACGAATAGGTCATGTCGGTAGGAATGCCGTCGCTTTTTGCTTCTTCCCACGAGGCTGTCAGCTCGTTATACACGGTGTCGACAAGAGCCTGGACGGCTTTCTGTCCGTCGTCGTAATAATGGAACTCGGGCTGTCCCTCCTGTACCATGCTGATTTGCAATTCTTCGCACACGTAGCGGCGGATGGCTGTCACCAGTGAGTCGCTGCCGCTGGTGGGCCACTGAACGCTGACCTTGACGATGGCCATAGAGTCCTCGCGCTCTATTCCGATGCTGTCGGTCTGTAAACTGGTGCTGACGGCTGTGAAATCGCCGTCTGTCGATGCTCCGTTGGAAGCACGATGGCCGCACGCTGTGAGCAGTGCGGCCATCATGATATAGATAAATGTTTTCTTCATATTTTACTCGCCCTTGATAGCTGCATTTTTTTGCACCTTATCAAGGGAACTATTCGCCCTTGATAGCTGCAACACCAGGCAGCACCTTACCCTCGATAGCTTCGAGCAGAGCGCCACCACCGGTAGAGATATAGCTCACCTGGTCGGCCAAGCCGAACTTGTTGACGCAAGCTACAGAGTCGCCACCGCCAATCAGCGAGAAAGCACCCTCCTTGGTAGCCTCGGCGATAGCATCGCCAATGGCGCGTGAGCCAGCGGTGAAGTCGTCGCACTCGAACACACCGGCAGGACCGTTCCACAGGATGGTCTTGGCACCCTTGATGGCATCCTTGAAGGCCTGCTGGCTCTCAGGACCGGCATCCACGCCCTCGAAACCGGCGGGAACCTTGTTGGCGGGGCAGTTGATAATCTCAGAGCCGGGCTTCACGGTCATGGTGTCGAAGTCGAGGCCGTTGGTAGCGGTGCAGTCGGTACCTAAGACGAGCTCTACGCCGTTCTTCTTGG
>CAMNPM010000069.1 GCA_946548065.1 uncultured Prevotella sp.
GTGAAGAGCAAGGACTTCGACTATAGCATCAGTCTGGTAGGTTCTACGATGAACAACAAGTTTGTAGATTTCAGCAACTCCGAGTATGTGGGACAGGACTACTACGACGAGGCAGGCACAGAGGACCCCTATCCGTTCTATAATCTGCAACGCATTGAGAAAGGACAGTCTTTGGGCAACTTCTATATGTGGAAATATGCAGGTCATACCACTGACGGCGAATGGCTGGTTTACGACAAGGACGGAGACATCATCCGCGCTTCACAGGCCAGCGATGCCGACCGCCAGAAGGTAGGAAACGGCATGCCTAAGTTCACCATGTCAATGACTCACACTTTCCGCTATAAGGATTTTGACCTGTCACTCTTCTTCCGCGGTGCCTTCTTCTACGACATCTTCAACATCCACGACTTCTATTATGGCACCCGCAACTTCACGGGCAACCGTCTGGAGAAAGCATACGGCAAGAACTTCGACATAGCCGGCACAGCCAATCCCGTAGTGTGTGACTACTTCCTGGAGCGTGGCGACTACCTGAAGCTCGACATGGCTACTCTTGGATATACCTTCCGCCCGAAAGACTGGCGCTTCATCGACCGAATCCGTGTCTATGCCACCGGCAAGAACCTACTGACACTGACCAAGTTCAGCGGTGTAGACCCCTCTACCTATCAGACCAACGGACTGACACCCGGAGCACAAGGTTCACGCACCTACTTCCCCTCTACCCGCCAGCTTATCGTTGGTTTGCAGGTGGACTTCTGATAATTCATAGTTCATAATTCATATTTCATAACCAGAAAAAGTAGAAGAAATGAAATCCATACATTATTATATATTAGCAGCAGCATTGGGGCTTGGCACCCTTACAAGCTGCACCGATTTGGACGAGACGCTCTACGACCAGGTGGGTACACAGAACTATTACAACACAAAGAACGATGTTGTCCGCGCCACGTTCCGACCCTTTGAGCACGCATTCTGGAGCATTCAGAGCCGTCATGTACTGAACGAGCTTACTGCCGACCAGCTTATCACCCCAACGCGCGACGGATGGTGGGACGACGGAGGCAAATGGCGCCGCCTGCACTACCATGAATGGAATGTAGAAGATGGTGGTGACGCACAGGCCGAGTGGAACGGATGTTTCCAGGGTATTATGCAGTGTAACTACGTGATAGAGGACTTAGAGCAACTCGATGCCTCCCGCTTCGGCTTCTCGCAGGCGGAGTTCGACAATCTGAAAGCCCAGTGCCGTGTGCTTCGTGCGTGGTTCTACCTGCGTCTGCTCGATGGTTTCCGCAACGTGCCTTACGCAGTGAGCTTCAACGATGTCAGTCGCAACACGGAGACGCAGGTTGAGCCGCGCGTCATCTACGACCTTATTGAAAATGACCTTAAGGAGTGTCTGCCCATGTTGGCTGAAAAGTCTTCACTTGGTGGAAACAATTCGCT
Organism: uncultured Prevotella sp.; assembly: GCA_946548065.1. Classification (GTDB taxonomy): domain Bacteria; phylum Bacteroidota; class Bacteroidia; order Bacteroidales; family Bacteroidaceae; genus Prevotella. The sequence continues at coordinate 1,456 of CAMNPM010000069.1, forward strand.
CCAGGGGCAGTGGACCAAAGCTGGTGCAGCAGCCTTGCTGGTGCGTCTGTACCTGAATGCCCAGGTTTATATTGGAGAGGACCACTACAGCGATTGTGCCGCGATGGCTCAGGACATCATTGACGGCAAATACGGGAAGTATAGCGTTGCCGACCGCTGGGATGCAGCCTTCGACTGGAATAACGACGAGTGCGACGAAGTCATCTTTGGATTCCCTGCAGCCTCTGGATATAGCTATTGGCACTATCAGGGCGATTCCTATTGGTGGACGACACCGGCCCGTGCCCGCTACTACCTGAATGATTCCAAATGCAAGGCTGGCGACCACAATACCAAGTATGCCGCCTCTCCCAGCTATGCCCCCAACGGCGAACTCTATACCTACGAGCTGGGCATGCCCATCCAGAAATTCCGCAAGTACGATGGCGATGTGCGCATGAAGCTCTATAAGAACCTGGGTAACAGCACCCGTGAGGGAATGTTCCTCTTTGGTTATCTGGAATATACCGACGATAATGGTTCAACAAAGCGTGTAAAGGCTCCCGAAGTAGATTATGAGCTCTATATCCGTGACGCTGTGGGCAAGTTCCAGGGCATGGACCCCAACCAGTGGCTCACAGCCACCAGCAGCACCCTGCGTGACGGCGACCACAACTCTGGCTGGCATTTTGCCAAGTATCCGTTCTATAGCGATGACGATGCCCACCAGATGGAGAGTGACTACACGGAGATCCGTTTGCCAGAGATTATCTATTCGCTGGCTGAGTGCAAGCTGCGCGAGGGCAAGAAGGCAGAGGCTGCCCGTCTGCTGAACAGTGTGCGCAAGCGTAACTATCCGGCAGACAAACAGGCCGATGCGCTCTATGCCCCCGAGGGGAGTGCCAACCTCGACATGCAGGAAATGCTCGACGAGTGGGGACGCGAGTTCTTTGCCGAGAGCCGTCGACGCATCGACCTCATTCGCTATGGGAAATTCAGCACCGGATCCTGGTGGGACAAGACGGCTGATGCTGACCGCCATACAGAGATTTTCCCCATTATGCGTCCTATACTGAATGCTAACCCCAAGTTGGTTCAGAATCCCGGATATAACAATTGATAACTAAAAACATGAGAATAAATATGAAACTGAATCGTTTGTTTTCAGCTTTTGCCGGCATAGTGCTGGCAGCTGGTATGACAAGTTGTGACAGCGAGAAAGACTTCGTAGTCATTGACGGAGAACTTCCCATTAAGACCACAACCCTGTATATGGTAGGCGATGCCACGCCCAACGGATGGGACATTGGTAATCCTACAGCACTGCAGGCTTCGGCTGATGACCCGTTGGTGTTTACATGGGATGGCGAACTCTATAAGGGCGAAATGAAACTTTGTCTTACTACTGGCAGTTGGGATGCGCCTTTTATCCGTCCGGAGGTGCATGGAACGGAGATTGGCAAAACGGCTATCGTCGATGCTAAATTTATCATGCATGCCGGCGACCCCGACGAGAAGTGGCGTATCTCTGACGCAGGAAAGTATCGCCTGACTTTTAATCTGCGTCAGTGGACGATGTCTACAGAGTTCCTTGGCGAGCCTGATGCGCCTGTCATCACTCCCATCGTTGCAGACAATGTCTACATTGTCGGTGATGCCACACCTGCGGGGTGGAACATCGATGCTCCTACGCAGCTCTCCAAGCAAAGCCAATACATCTTTGTCTATGAGGGCAACTTGAATGCAGGCGAAATGAAAGCCTATACGCAGAGCGGCGACTGGGGTGCCCCTGCTATCCGTCCCACCTTCGGCGGATGCAAGATTAGCAAGGATGGTGTTGAAGATGCTGCTTTCACATACGTATCCAATCCTGATAACAAGTGGAACATTGCTGATGCCGGAAAGTATCGCCTGACCTTTGACCTGGAGCACTACACGCTGACAGCAGAATATCTGGGCGAGCCAGACCCCGTGGAAGAACCTTCCAGGCAACCCATTGAGGCTGAGGCCGTCTACATTGTAGGCGATGCCACACCCAACGGGTGGAACATCGATGCACCGACACAGCTCTCCAAGCAGTCACAGTACATTTTTGTTTATGAAGGAGAACTGGTTCCCGGCGAACTGAAGGCCTGCACACAGACAGGCGACTGGGGCGTACCCTTCATCCGTCCCACCTTCAACGGCTGCAAGATCAGTCTGAGTGGTGTTGAGAATGCTGATTTCGTCTATATCGCCAATCCTGATGACAAGTGGCAGGTGACGGAGAGCGGACAGTACCGGCTTACGTTTGACTTGGAACACTATACGCTGACTGTTGAGAAGAAGAACTGATTTAATCTCAATAACCACAATGATGAAATCTATGCTGATACTCACAGGTACGTTGCTGGCTGTAACTCTGTTCTCCTCGTGTAGTAAAGATGAAGAGGTACGTCACCCGGCAAAGTATGAACTGCCCGAACTTCCTGTGATAGAGGGTATCCACAACGGACAAAAAGCCCCGCTCTATTGGAGCATTTATGAGTATGCCTATACGCTGGAGCAGCAAGGTGTCAGCGGCAGCAACATGGATTTTTCCATTGGTCAATGGGATGAAATCATTGACTGGGTGTCTACCAATCTTAAACCTTTTGGTTACGACATGGTGTGTACCGATGGTTTTATCCCGATGCTGGCCAAGGACGATTCCGGCTACATGACCCACTACGGTTCTGTTTCTTTGAAGGAACTTGCCGACAGGTGCAAGGCAAAAGGCTTGAGGCTGGGTGTCTATGACAATCCATTATGGATTCATGGTCCGCTGAATACCAAGATTGCAGGAACCAATCTCACTTTCGGACAGTTGCTCTATGACAGCAGCACGACGGTGCAGAACCCACAGGCACAGGATCAGTGGTTCACGTGGATTGTCAGCACCAAGGAGGGTGCACAGGAGTACATCGACGGATTCTTCCGTCACTACAAGGAGCTGGGCGTAAGTTTCATACGCATGGACTTCCTGTCGTGGTACGAGGATGGTCGAGACCGTGGTCTTGGTACTGTTGGACGTGGCTATGGCCGCGAGGCCTACGCAAGGGCTTTAGCCTACATTGCCCAGTCGGCAAAGAAGTATGGCATCTTTACCTCGCTTGTCATGCCCCATCTGAACGATGATGCAGAGGTAGAAGCCCGCTATGGCAACATGGTGCGAATCGTGGCCGACACCGGTAATGGTGGCTGGAACCACACCTCTGCCCATGACAAGGGCCACTCTTACCGGTCGTGGCCCAACTGTATGAACCAGTTTGACGGTTTCAACTACTGGGCGCACATCACCGGGCGCGACAAGGTCATCCTCGATGGCGACTTTCTGCGGCTGAACCGCTACGACACCGATGCAGAGCGACAGACGGCAGTCACGCTGCAACTGATGGCTGGAGGCCCCATAGCCGTGGCCGACCAACCCTCTACCATTGGCAGCAATCTACAGTTTTACACTAACAGCGAATTGCTCGCGCTCCGTCAGGATGGTTTTGTGGGTCAGCCGCTTAGTAACAAACTGGGGCAACAATCCGAAATCTGGTATGGACAGATGAGCGACGGCAATCATGTCGTGGCCCTATTCAACCGCAGCGACACGCAGGCAACGATTACCGCCGACTTCGCGGCGCTGGGCATCAGTGACCAGTGGAAGGTACGTGACCTTTGGAGTCACGCTGACGAGGGGATGGCATCTGTCATTACCGCCAGTCTGCCAGCCCATGGTTGTAAGATTGTAAAATTAAGTAAATGAAAATGAGTATGCAAATCAAGACACTGCTTTATCAGAGTGCCCTCACTCTGGCCATTGCCTGCCTGTCACAGGGCAGCGCAATGGCTCAGAAAGGGCCGAAATGGCTGGGCGATGCCGTGTTCTATCAGATTTACCCGTCATCGTATATGGATACCGACGGCAACGGCATCGGCGACCTGCCCGGCATTACCCAAAAACTCGACTATATCAAGTCATTAGGTGTGAATGCCCTCTGGCTCAACCCCATCTTCGAGTCTGGATGGTTTGACGGCGGCTACGATGTGAAAGACTTCTATAAAGTAGATCCCCGTTTCGGCACCAATACCGACTTGGTGACACTGGTCGATGAGGCCCACAAGCGTGGCATCAAGGTCTGCCTCGACCTCGTGGCAGGACATACCAGCAGCGAGTGTGCCTGGTTTAAGGCATCGGCAGAGAAAGACCCTAACGGTCGTTATAGCGACTACT
>CAMNPM010000070.1 GCA_946548065.1 uncultured Prevotella sp.
GAGCCCTCTCACAGAATAAAACTCTAATATATGGCTGAAAACTTAGATGAAATCGACCTGCAGATACTGAAAACGCTGCAAAAAAACGCCAAATTGACCACCAAAGAGTTGGCAGATGCGGTACATTTGACCCCTACACCCGTTTTTGAACGCCTAAAACGGTTGGAGAAGAAGGGATATATCAAGAAGTATGTAGCTGTGCTGGACCCTGAGAAGTTGGGACAGGGTCTGCAGGTGTTTTGCAAGGTGAAACTGACGCAGATTAACCATGAGATTGCCGATGCCTTTGTGCGTCGCATCCAGCGCATCCCCGAAGTCACGGAGTGCTATAACACCAGTGGCTCCTACGACTATCTGTTAAAGGTTCGCGCACGCGACATGAAGCAGTACCAGGAGTTTGTGCTCACCAAACTGGGCGACATCGACCATGTGGGAGCTATCGAGAGTACCTTCGTCATGAGTGAGGTCAAGCAGACCTACGGCATCAACGTCTGAGTTCCCAGAAAGCTACGGCAGCGGCGGCAGCTACGTTCAGTGAGTCTACGCCGTGCGCCATGGGAATGCGGACGGTATAGTCAGCCTCTTCTATCGTCTGGTGAGGCAGTCCGTCGCCTTCTGTTCCCATGATGACAGCTAACCTGTCCTCGTCCTTCAGGCGTGGGTCGTCCAGTGATATGGAGTTGTTGGTCAGTGCCATCGCTGCCGTCTTAAAACCTAACGGCTGCAGTGACTTGGCAGGGCCGTCCAGCCATGTCCAGGGCACCAGGAAGACGCTGCCCATCGACACACGGACAGCACGGCGGTTCAGTGGGTCGCAGGTGTCGCGTGTCAACAGTACGGCATCGATGCCTAATGCCGCTGCGGAGCGGAAGATGGCGCCGATATTCGTGGTGTCCGTCACCGCCTCGATGACTACGACACGGCGGGCGTCCCTCACCACTTCGGATACGCTTGGCATCGTCTTGCGACGCATGGCACACAGTACGCCGCGTGTCAGGGTGTAGCCCGTCAACTGCGACAGCATCTCGCGACTGCCTGTATAGATAGGAATGTCACCGACACGTTCCACGATGTCACGGGCATCTCCGGTAATATGTTTTCTTTCGCAGAGTAGGGCAGTGGGCTCCCAGCCGGCGTCCAGCGCCACACGAATCACCTTGGGACTCTCTGCGATGAAGAGTCCTTTCTCGGGTTCCAGTTCCATGCGCAGCTGCGCCTCGGTGAGGGTGCTAAACACCTCTAAACCCTCTTGCCGGAGTGACGAAATCTCTATGATATTCATATAAATGAAAAGAAATTGCTTTATTTATTTTGTATTTTGCCAAGATATTTGTATCTTTGCAGCCGAATTTTGCAATTCGTCCCAGAGGATGGGCTGCATTGGTTTGGTCTGGTAGCTCAGCTGGATAGAGCAACAGCCTTCTAAGCTGTGGGTCTCGGGTTCGAATCCCGACCGGATCACAAGGGGTAACCGCAACGGTTTACCTCTTTTTTTTATTTGACACCCTTCATGCTGAGCGAGATGCGCTGGCGGCGCAGGTCGACACCAATGACACGGACACGGACGTGCTGGTGCAGGCGTACCACCTGTGTGGGGTCGCTGACATAGCGGTCGGCCAACTGTGACACATGTACCAGTCCGTCCTGGTGAACACCGATATCCACGAAGGCTCCGAAGTTGGTGATATTTGTCACGATGCCAGGCAGTTCCATGCCTTCACGTAAGTCTTCTACAGTTTGTACGCTACTGTCAAACTCAAACTCCTCAATCTGTTCACGAGGGTCACGACCAGGCTTCTCCAACTCCTTCATGATGTCCGTGAGGGTGGGGATGCCGATGGTGTCTGTGACATATTTCCGGATGTCTATCTGTGAGCGCTTGTCAGCCTGGCTGATGAGGTCGGCAACGGTGCAGTGCAAGTCCTTGGCCATCTGTTCTACGACATGGTAGCTCTCTGGATGTACCGCCGAGTTGTCGAGCGGGTTCTTGGCGTCAGCGATGCGCAGGAAACCGGCGCACTGTTGGAAGGCGGCAGGTCCCAGACGGGGTACCTTCTTCAGTTGGGCGCGACTGGTAAAGGCTCCGTTCTCCTTCCTGTAGTCCACGATGTTCTGAGCCAACACGGCACCCAGTCCACTGACGTAGGTCAACAGGTGCTTGGAGGCCGTATTCAGATTGACCCCAACCAGGTTGACACAGCTCTCTACCGTCTGGTCGAGCGAGTGCTTCAGCAGGGTCTGGTCGACATCGTGCTGGTACTGTCCCACGCCAATGCTCTTGGGGTCAATCTTCACTAACTCTGCCAATGGGTCCATCAGTCGGCGACCGATGCTCACGGCACCACGAACGGTGACGTCCTCGTCAGGGAACTCGTCGCGTGCCACCTTGGAGGCACTATATACTGAGGCGCCGTCCTCGCTGACGACGTATACGGGAACCTGGGCCGACCTTCCCGAGGGGGAGAAGTGCCTGTGGGGGTCATCTGGCGCAGCGGCCCTCTCTCCTTGGGAGAGAGCGGGGAGAGAGGTTACAAACTCCTTCGTCTCGCGGCTGGCAGTACCATTGCCGATGGCGATAGCCTCAATCTGGTATTTCTCCAGCATGTCCTGCAGGTGTATGGTGGCCTGCATGCGGTGGTTGACTGGCGGGTGGGGGAAGATGGCCTCGTGGTGCAACAGGTTGCCCTGGGCATCGAGGCATACCACCTTGCATCCTGTGCGGAAACCTGGGTCGATACCCATGACACGCTTCTGACCCAGTGGGGCTGAGAGCAGTAGCTGGCGCAGGTTCTCGGCAAATACACGGATGGCCTCTTCGTCGGCACGCTGTTTGCTGAGATTCATAAACTCCGTCTCAATAGAGGGCAGCAACAAGCGCTTGTAACCATCCTCTACCGCCTCTTCCAATAGTCGACGGCATGCTCCCCCGCCTTGGGAGGGTGCTGGGGGCAGGTTCCTCTTGAGGCGCTTTACAGCCTCGTCGTCGTCGATGGTGAGGCTCAGTCGCAGGATGCCCTCGCTCTCTCCACGGCGCATGGCCAACAGTCGGTGACTGCTACAACGCTTCAGGGGTTCTGCCCACTCGAAGTAGTCGCTGAACTTTTGTGCTTCGTCACTATCCTTCTTGCTCTTTACCACCTTCGACTCGATGAAGGCCTCACGGCGGAAGGCGGCACGAACCTGATTGCGCGAGCGCTCGTCTTCGCTGACCTGCTCGGCAATAATATCCTGGGCACCCTGCAGGGCTGCATGGACGTCGGCGGGTGAACCACCAGCCACAACGAAGCGCTGGGCGGCACGCTTGGGGTCTGACTCGCGCTGCAGCAACAGCAACTGGGCCAGCGGCTCCAGTCCCTGTTCACGAGCCACCTGCGCACGCGTTCTGCGCTTGGGCTTGTAGGGCAGGTAGATGTCTTCCAGCGTCGTTGACTCCCAACAGTCTTTGATACGCTTCTCCAGTTCGGGTGTCATCTGCTGCTGTTCGGTGATGGTCTTGACAATCGTCTCCTTACGCTTGGCTATCTCCTGCAACTGTGACAGGCGGTTGCTGATGGCGGTTATCTGTACCTCGTCGAGTCCACCTGTCCGCTCTTTGCGATAGCGTGAGATAAAGGGGATGGTGCAACCCTCGTCCAACAACTTCAGCGTATTCTCGACGGCATGCTCTTGCAGGTGCAGCTCCGTACTGATAAGTCTTGTAAAAATCTTGATGTTTTCCATGCTTAGTAGTTGCTTTCGTGTTTGATGCTACGAATGTGAAACCAGATGCCCGCCATGATTAACAGCAGGCCGGAAATCAACAGCCCGTTGTGGGTCGACAACATGCTGAAACGGGTAGCAACAAGCAGTATTGTACCTATTATAATAAGTAATAAACCTAAATATGGGGTCAATTTCTTCATAAAAACGTTAATTTTGCTGCAAATATACGAAATTTTAGGCTTTTGTCTTTCATCTTTCGTCTTTTTTTTGTACCTTTGCACCCGCATTTTGCAAAAATAACATTTATTTAATTTATTAACGTAGTATGAATCAATACGAAACCGTTTTCATTTTGACTCCCGTTTTGTCTGATGAACAGACAAAGGAAACGGTCGCAAAGTTCAAGAAGGTACTGACCGACAAAGGTGCAGAGATCGTGAACGAAGAGGCCTGGGGACTGAAGAAGATGGCTTACGCTATCGACAAGAAATCTACAGGTTTCTACTTCCTGGTAGAGTTCAAGGCTGAGCCATCAGTGATTAAGACTCTGGAGACTGCTTTCCGTCGTGACGAGAAAGTTATCCGTTTCCAGACAGTAAAGCTTGAGAAGTATGCCATCGAGTATGCTGAGAAGCGTCGTAACAAATTTGGTAAAAAAGAGGAGGCTTAAACTATGGCACAGCAAGACACTGAAATCCGTTATTTGAACGCTCCTTCTATCGACACGAAGAAGAAGAAGTACTGCCGTTTCAAGAAGAGCGGTATCAAGTACATCGACTACAAAGATCCCGAGTTCCTGAAGAAGTTCCTGAACGAGCAGGGTAAGATTCTGCCCCGTCGTATCACCGGTACCTCTCTGAAGTATCAGCGCCGTGTGGCTCAGGCCGTTAAGCGTGCCCGCCAGATTGCTCTGCTGCCTTACGTAACTGACATGATGAAATAAACAAGGAGGACGCAAGACATGGAAATTATACTGAAAGAAGATATTATCGGTCTGGGATACAAGAACGATATCGTGAACGTTAAGTCTGGTTATGGCCGTAACTACCTGATTCCTCAGGGTAAGGGTGTTATTGCCTCTCCTATGGCTAAGAAGATTCTCGCTGAGAACCTGAAGCAGCAGGCTCATAAGCTGGCTGCCATCAAGGCTGAGGCTGAGAAGAAGGCTGAGTCTCTGAACGGCGTGGCTCTGTGCATTGCCGCTAAGGTTAGCGCTACCGGTCAGCTCTACGGTTCTGTAGGTGCCAACCAGGTTGCTGAGGAACTGCAGAAGCTCGGTAAGGAGGTTGATCGTAAGATCATCACCATGAAGGATGCCAAGACTGTTGGTGACTTCGTAGCTCTGGTACACTTCCACAAGGAGGTTACCGTTGAGGTTCCTGTAAAGGTTGTAGCTGAGAACGCTGCTGAGCTGAAGGCTGCCGCTGACGAGGAAGCTGCCATCCTGGCCGCTGCCGACGCCAAGAAGGCTGCTGCTAAGGCTGCTGAGGCCGCTGAGGAGGAAGCTCCCGAGGCTGAGGAGGCAGAGGCTACTGTTGAAGAGTAATAATAACCCGCTGTAAAGCAAATCATAGTTATTATACACAAGAAATCCCGATTGCTATCAAGCAGTCGGGTTTTTTTGTGTGCTTGTGGTGGGAGAGGGAGCGGGGGAGGACGTCGATGTAATCGACGAGCAAAAGACGGGACAAGGAGAGGGAGCGGACTGGGTGGCTATTGGTTTGCGTGAACAAAAAAAATAACCGCCGGATTCACATCCGGCGGCATTTTCTCTCAATTTCTTTGAGTTCGTGCTTGAATTACTCAGCAGCAGCAGTGCTATCAGCAGCAACAGTGTCGGCAGCTACAGTGTCAACATCAGCGCTATCAACAACTGCAATTGAATCTGAATCAACAGCCTCAGCCTGAGCGGTTTTGTTACCACAAGAAGCGAAAGAGATAGCTGCAACAGCAACGAACATAAATACTAATTT
>CAMNPM010000071.1 GCA_946548065.1 uncultured Prevotella sp.
GCTAAAAAAAGTAAGGTATTTTTTGGTTATTCCAGAAAAATACCTTACTTTTGCATCTGGCTATAAAATTTACGACTAAATGAGACAACTAAAAATCACCAAATCCATCACGAATCGCGAAAGTGAGTCGTTGGAAAAATACTTACAGGAGATAGGCCGTGAAGATCTGCTTTCTACAGACGAAGAGGTGGAACTGGCACAACGTATACGCAAGGGAGACCGCAAGGCACTGGACAAGCTCACCAAGGCGAATCTGCGATTTGTGGTTTCTGTTGCCAAGCAGTACCAGAATCAGGGATTGTCGCTCCCCGACCTCATCAATGAGGGCAATCTGGGACTCATCAAGGCTGCAGAGAAGTTTGACGAGACGCGTGGCTTTAAGTTTATCTCTTATGCTGTATGGTGGATTCGTCAGTCTATCCTGCAGGCTATTGCCGAGCAGAGTCGTATAGTCCGCCTGCCTCTGAACCAGGTAGGATCGGTCAACAAGATCAACCGCATGCTCAACAAATTCGAGCAGGAGAACGAGCGCCGTCCGTCGGTTGACGAGATATCAGAGCAGATAGACCTGCCCGAAGAGAAAGTCGGTGAGGCGATGCTGGCCAATACGCGCCACGTATCTGTCGACGCACCATTTATCGATGGTGAGGACAACTCACTCCTCGACGTGCTGGTCAACGACGACGCCCCACTTGCCGACCGCCAGTTGGTGCTGGAGTCGTTGCGTGAGGAAATCTCCAACGTGCTGCAGACGCTGAACGATCGTGAGCGCTGTGTCATCAAGGCATTCTATGGCATTGGAGAGCCAGAGATGACGCTCGAAGAGATTGGCAACAAATATGGTCTCACGCGTGAGCGTGTGCGCCAAATCAAGGAGAAAGCCATCCGCCGCCTCCGTGGAAATACCAAGAATCAATTATTAAAGTCATATTTAGGACAATGAGATATTTAAAGTATATGCTTTTCACGCTGCTGGTCAGCGTCGCTATGGGAGCTGAAGCCAAACAGCTGCAGGTTCCACACATGTATGTATTCGGGTTTGCTGCCTCTTTCAAGGATTCTGTCGTTTACATGACGGAAATCCAGGATGTTCAGAAGGCATGGTATGATACCAAGACAAAGTTCCTGTTGGGACGCGACAACTATGCTGCTCAGTTGAAAGAGCACTTCGCTACGAAGATGCAGCAGCGAGACAGGGTCTGTGTGGTTGTCTTCGCCAAGACGATGAAAAAGGCTGAGAAGAAATACCTGAAGTTGCGCAAGAAATATATCGGTGATGCCAAGCATCCCTCCACGTATGAAGTGCGCTACATCACGACGCAGGACTTCAAGTTCGAAACAGTAGATTTATCAGAATAACAAAAAGGACGGCGGGAAAACCGCCGTCCACTTTTTTTAGGGGTTGTTTGCTTCAAACACCTGCATGCGCTCCTCCAGTTGGGCATACTGGTGGTCCTCAATGAACGAGGTACAGACGCGCAGGCCTTCCTGATGCGACCCTGTGGTTATCAGACAGATGGCTGACACACCATAGTACATCAGTTCCTTGGCCAAATGTCCACTCGTCATGTTCTTATAGCCTATGGTGAAGTAGAAGCCGTCAGCTACCGGTTGGTCGAGGTCCTTGTCATAGACCACGTGGAAGCCATGGCGCAGGAATATCTCCTTCAGCTTATGGGCACGCACGCCATAGACGCTCACCTCCTTGCGGAAGTCGTACTCCCCGTCAGTGGCGGCTTTCAGCATGGCAGCCATGGCATACTGTGCCGAGTGGCTGGTACCTGATGACAAGGCATAGAGCATGCGCGTCGAGAAGACCAGTCCGAAGGGCAGTCCCTGATAGCGCTGTGCCAACTGCTCGAAGTGGCGATGGAACAGTTTGTTGCTGATACATACCACGCCGATGCGCTCGCCAGCATACGAGAAAGCCTTGGAACCACTGATCAGCAACATATAGTTGTCTGTATAGCGTCCTACGCTGGGCTGGTAAGGTGGCTGAAACGGTACGCTGAGGTCTTGGCGGAAGTCCATGGCGAAGTATGCCAGGTCTTCCATCACCACGCAGTCGTATTGTGTCGCCAGCTTGCCGATGGTCTCCAACTCCTGTTCGTTCAGACAAATCCATGCCGGGTTGTTAGGATTGGAGTAGACGATGGCACAGATGTTGCCGTTCTTCAGGTACGACTCCAGCTTGGCGCCGAGTTTCTCGCCACGATAGTCGTAGACGTCGAAGGTCTCATACTTCACGCCCATCACCTGCAGCTGCATCTTCTGTACTGGGAAGCCGGGGTCGATGAACAGGACGGTATCCTTGCCTTTCTGTGCCTGTGAACAGGTGAGGAACGAGGCGAAGGTGCCCTGCATAGAACCCGTGACGGGCACACAGCCCTCAGCAGCCACGTCCAGTCCGATGAATGCCTTGACAAAGCGCGACGCCTCCTTCTTCAGTTCGGGATAGCCCTGGATGTCGGGGTATGAGTGGGCGATGCCCGCTTGCAGGGCCTTGACCTGTGCGTCGACACCCACCTGTGCGGCAGGCAGTCCGGGGATGCCCATCTCCATCTTGATAAACTCCACGCCACTCTCTTTCTCAGCCTTCGCAGCCACCTGCTTGACCTCGCGGATGGTCGCTTTGGCAAAGTCGGTAATGCCCAGCTCTGCTATAAGACGGTCGACAATCTCTTTCTTAATAGGTGTTTCCATTTCTATTGCGGTAGCAAACTCTTAATTCTTAACTCTTAACTCTTCACTTAGAATAGCTGGCACCTATTCCTAACGCCTTGATGTTGGCCTCTACGATAGCCTCGCCCTTACGACCAAACACGCGGCGGATGGCATCCTCCAACTTCTCGTACTCTATGCCCAACGCCTTCTGGGCAGCACCCAGCAGGATGACGTTGGCTGAGCGGGGCACGCCAGCATCCTTTGCTTTCCCTTCAATGTCAAGCGTGATGACATGAGGTAACTTCTGCAGCTCTGCCTTGATGACCTCGATGTCAGGATAGTTGGGGATATTGACAAAGGGCGTACTGCTCGTAATGATCCACCCCTCCTTCGAGAGATATGGCAGATAGCGCAGCGCCTCCATGGGTTCCATGGAGATGATAACATCTGCCCCACCCTTCGGAATCAGGTCGCTGGCGATGGGGTTGCTCGATATGCGCAGGTTCGACTGCACATCGCCACCACGCTGTGACATGCCGTGCACCTCAGCCTGTTTGATGTATAGGTTCTCATTCATGGCAGCCTCGCCAATGATGGTAGCGATAGAGAGGATTCCCTGTCCTCCTACGCCACAAAGTATGATATCTACTTTCATTTACAATATGACAATTTACAATTTGACCATTTATTTTTTCTCAGCCGCCTTCTTCAGTTTCAGATGACGTTGTAATGTCTGCATGCACTCACGACGCGGGATGATAACGCTGGTTCCGTGGTAGTTGATTTCATCACGAATCATCTGCGTAATCTCCGGCATGTTCTTAGGCAGGGGAACGACCACCTTCAGGTGTTCGTCGCTCAGTCCCAAGCCACGGCAGATAGCCTCAAACTTATTGGTTCCTGCCGAGTCCTGTCCACCCGTCATGCCTGTCGTCAGGTTGTCGGAGATGATGACGGTGATGTTGGCATTCTCGTTGATGGCATCCAGCAGACCCGTCATACCGCTATGCGTGAATGTCGAGTCGCCAATGATGGCTACGGCAGGCCACTGACCAGCGTCGGCAGCACCCTTGGCCATCGTGATAGATGCACCCATGTCCACACACGAGTGGATGGCACGGAACGGAGGCAGGAAGCCCAGCGTGTAACAGCCGATGTCGCCAAAGACACGTGGGTTGTCATACTCCTTCAGCACCTCGTTGAGCGCAGCATACACGTCGCGATGGCCACAGCCCTGACAGAGTGCAGGGGGACGCGGCACCACAATGTCGCTTCGCTCAAATGAAGAGTGGAGGGTGAAGAGTGAAGAATGTGTTAGCGCGTTGATAGCCTGTCCAACACTATCAGGAGTTAATTCGCCAGTGCGAGGCAGAGTGCCGTCCAGCTTACCATGCACCGTCTTCAAGTCTGCCACGCCACGCACGATGTCCTCGATGAAGGGCTGTCCCTCCTCAACGATGAGCACCTCTTCGCACTCGTCCATCAGTCGGCGCACCAGTTTTTTGGGCAACGGATACTGCGACACCTTCAGGATGGGATATGGACTGCCCTGTGGGAAGCACTCGCTGACATAGTTGAAACCGATACCGCTGGCCAGAATACCCAACGACTTATCGTGACCTTCTATATATATATTATAGGTGGAGTTGCAGGCGTCGTCCTCCAGCTGAGCCTGTTGGGCAGTCACCGCATCATTGCGTTTCTTCGCATTGGCGGGCAGCAGTACCCAGTTGGCAGCCTTGGCGTCGTAGTTCAGCGCATTCTGTTCACGGGGTGTGTCAGCCAGTTCCACGACGGCACGGCTGTGGGCCATACGAGTGGTAACGCGCATCAGCACGGGCAGGCACTGCTTCTCGCTATACGCAAAAGCAGCTGCCATCATATCGTACGCCTCCTGTTGGTTAGAGGGTTCGAAGGTGGGTATCATGGCAAACTTACCATAGAACCTGGAGTCCTGCTCGTCCTGTGAAGAGTGCATCGACGGGTCGTCGGCAACCAGTACCACGACACCGCCGTTGACACCCGTCATGCCACTATTGACAAAGGGGTCTGCGCAGACGTTCAGTCCCACATGCTTCATGCACACCAGTGCACGCTTGCCCATAAACGACATACCCAGCGCAGCCTCCATGGCTGTCTTCTCGTTGGTCGACCAGCGACTGTGCACACCACGCTCCTTAGCGAGCGGCGAGCCCTGGATATACTCAGTAATCTCGGTAGAAGGAGTGCCCGGATAGGCATAGACACCACTCAGCCCCGCATCCAGTGCGCCCTGAGCAATGGCCTCGTCTCCTAACAACAGTTTCTTCATATTTCTTTAAAATAATGGTTATTGCTAATAAATTGTTCGCAAAGATACACAATTTATTTCAAAATAACAAAAAAAAGAGCTGCAACCTTTCAATTGCAGCTCTTTTTTATTGCTTTCGCTTTCTTTCTTACTTCACTTTAGCTACGATAGCCTTGAAAGCCTCAGGGTTGTTCAGAGCCAGGTCGGCGAGCACCTTGCGGTTGATCTCGATACCAGCCTTAGCCAGCTTACCCATGAGTACAGAATAGCTCATACCCTCCTGACGAGCGGCAGCGTTGATACGCTGAATCCACAGGGCACGGAAGTTGCGCTTCTTGTTCTTACGATCGCGATAAGCGTAGGTAAGACCCTTCTCCCAAGTGTTCTTGGCTACTGTCCAAACATTCTTGCGGGCACCAAAGTAACCGCGAGTGAGTTTCAGAATTCTCTTACGTTTTGCACGTGATGCAACGTGATTTACTGATCTTGGCATAGTTTTCTAATACTTTAAATGTTTGACAATAGGTGAATTAACGGAGACACAACAGGTCACGAACCTGCTTCA
>CAMNPM010000072.1 GCA_946548065.1 uncultured Prevotella sp.
GGCCGTTAAAATCCTTGTCGTCAGCAGTATTCGTCTCATTCCGGCTGCAATGGTACACATTTTTTTTTATTTTCGCTTTGTGATTTTGCTGCTTTCCTGTATTTCGCCTTGACTATCTCGTAGGAGTTTCGGGTGAGTTCCTTCAGCAAGTCGTCGGGAGCTTCGGCAGGATTGATGCCTATCCAGTGTTTGGGCGATTCGTTGTACGGATTGCCGATACAGTCATGCTGTGCTTTCAAATCGTCGATGCGCTCTGGCTGGCATTTGAGTGAAATGACGGAGAAGTCGTTGCAGTCGAAGAATGAAAACATGTGGCCTGACACGTAAAACACCAGTACGCCCTCTCCGCTCTTGAATTTCTGGAACGGCAGCTTCTCTTCTATATCATTGCCCAACGACAGGCAATACTCGCGATAGTCCTCTATGTTCATAAATACTCCTTACTCACTATAGTTATGGTCGACTATTATTTCCAGATGCGTTCCGGGCACTAAGGGCTGAATGTCGCTGATGAGCTGGTTGACAAGAGCTTTCTCATCGTGAACGGTAATGTCAGGGACGACATCGACGGAAATCGTATTCTCCTTTTCAGAATAATAGAAACCGTGAATCTGAACAATATCCTTGTGCGACTTCAGGGCCTTCAAGACCTTCGTCTGCAACTCAGTCCGTTTGTTGTCTCCTGTCGCAATGGCATAGACGCCAATGGTCAGGACGATACCGTGACGCGCCAACATCTGCATGGTAATCTTGCGAGTGAGTCCGTGGATTTCGTGAGCCGACATCGTGTCAAAGACACTGATGTGCAGCGAGCCAATCTTCATATCCGGGCCGTAATTATGGAGGATCAGGTCGTACACGCCATGCACTCCCTCAAAGGCGGAAACCTCTTTTATGATTTGATTGGTGAGCTCAGCAGGAATACTGGTGCCTAATAACTCGTTGACAGGAGAAGACAGCATTTCAATACCTGCCTTGATGATGACCAAGGAAATGAGAACACCGAGGATTCCGTCAAGCGAAATGCCCCACAACAGCATGACACCAGCCGAGACGAGCGTTGCCAGCGTGATAATGGCATCAAACAATGCATCAGAGCCTGAGACAATCAGCGCATCGCTGTTCAATTGCACACCCTTGTTCTTGACATACCTGCCCAGCACCAGCTTCACAACGATTGCTACAACGATGACGATGAGTGTTGTCTGCGTGTATTCCGGCTGCATCGGATAGAATATCTTCTTGGCCGACTCGTAGAGCGAGGTGGCGCCTGCCGACAACACGATGACTGCTATAATGATGGCGCTGAAATACTCTATGCGTCCATGGCCGAAGGGATGCTTCCTGTCGGCAGGCCGTTGCGACAGCTTAGTGCCGACAATCGTGATGACACTTGACAACGCATCGCTGAGATTATTAACTGCATCCATCACAATGGCAACAGAATTGGCCAGAAGGCCTACTGTAGCCTTGAAGCCTGCCAGAAGGACATTGGCAACAATGGCAATCCAACTGGTCCGAATGATTTGAGAATTCCGATTCATGTAAGTTCCGATTTCTCTGTCTGTATTTTTCGATTTCGAGCAGCAAAGGTAATCATTTTTGATAAGAAATGCCTATCTTTGCCTGACTTTATTGAGAATTTCTTCGAATTTCCAATATTCTTTTGTTATACATTATTGTCCGATATATCTTATGAACTCGGCGGGACCGGTTGTATAGAGGTTGCCGAAGTTGGCTGCATTGACTATGCGGGCGTGTGAGCCGAGCGTGTGCTGTGCGCAGTAGAGGAACAGGTCGCGGAAACTGGTGTCGGGATTGGCCGATAGGAAGTTGACCAGGTTCTGCGAGAAGCGGTCGCACATCCATACTTTCGCGTCGTTGCTCCAGCAGTCGGCCCATGACTGCTCCTGGCTGTTGGCTCCCGACATGGCCAGCACGCCGGGAATGCCATCGACGGTGCGGATGACGCACTCGCCATAACACGGCTCGGCGGCGATGAGCAGCTTGCGGAACGACATCTGCTGGGCGGTCTGCTTCAGCAGGTTGGCACTGAATCCCTTGCCAGAACTCGTTTCACGCCATGAAAACTCGTTGGCGCCACCGCGCGAAGTGCTTCGCCCGTGACCGCTCCAGTAGAAGAGCACATTGTTGCCCTCGTCCTGCGGCACAACGACCGGCAGGTGGTCTGACTGACGGCCGGCAAGGATGTCGGCCACGTCGCTGGCCGTGAGGTCGGCACTGTCGTAGTCGACCATGGCGGGCAGGATGTCGCTGCCCGTCGTGGTACCGCCGAGCAGGTCGGGCCCGTCGGGGGCTGCGCGAACGACGCCCGGCTCCGGATTCCGCGGGTCGCTGGCCATCTTCTTGTCGAGGATGAGGATGATATGGTCGTCGGGGTATCCGCCTCGGCGCAGCGACTGGTAGATGCTCAGCACGTCGGCCTGGTGGCGGTAGTTGTCAAAGCCGTTGCTGCCCTGCACCAGTACGGCATACTGGCCGGTGAGCGCAGGATAGGCGAAGTGTCGGTCGGTCCCTTCGCCGGCCTGTTGCATGAAGTCATCGCTGGCACGTTTCTCATTGTAGAGGTAGAGCCACGCGGCGCTGGCATCGGTGGTACGCGCGCCGCCCTTGCTGCCAAAGTAGCTGCGGTGCAGAATCTCTCCGTCCATGATCTGCCAGTGCACGTATGTGGTGGTCGTTGCAGCGGTGTAGGTGTCACGGTCAAAGCTGATGTCGCCCGAGGCACCGCTGAAACGGTAGAGCTGGCCTCCCTCCATGGCAGAGAGATAGACCTGCATGGGGGTGACGTTCCAGGCCGAGCCGCCCATGGGGGCATTGTCGGTGCTGGTGATGGTGACGATGGCCTGATTAAGTGAAGATTCTTCATGATGCTCCACGTAGCAGGCGGCAAAGCTGGCCAGCATCAGGGCGTCATAGAACTTGCACTCGGCAAAGGTGGGCATCACGCCGAATTTGGTCTGGTAGCTCAGCTCAAAGCCGGTGGTGGGATCAGCGTAGGGCGAGAATCCCTGGTAGCCTTGCAGCATCTTAGGACCGTCAGGGCCAAGGGCAGCAAGGCTCTCCTCGCTAAGTCCCGAGAAGGCGAAATAGGTGCGGTAGATGCTGTTGAGCAACTGCCAGTAGGCATCGTTCTCCACGGCAAAGGGGTCGTCGGATGCAAACATGGGCGTGCCGTAATAATCAATGATGAGCTTGCGGCGCACGCGAGCTATGTCATACAGCATCTTGGTGTCTTCCACTGCGATGAACGAGGCTGAGGCCAGGTCAAAAGCATCGCCCACTTCCGACTCGTCACTCATATCGTGCAGGTGGGTATAGATGTCATTGGCCGTGGTGAAGGTCTGGTTCTCCAGCATCTCTATGCCATAGTCCTGGGCAAAGAAGGGCGCCCAGTCACTGAAGGTCTTGCCATAGGTGTTGTCGATGGCAAAGACAATAGCGTTGGGCCGTTCGGTGGTGTACGACTGGCAGATGGCGGCGTAGTCGCTCATGAGCAGGCTTGTCAGCTGTACGTCAGATGCGGTAAGCGACCACAGGAAGGGCTTGTCGTTGGTGTTGAGGCCGTTGGTGGTGACGGCATAGCGGCGGATGATGTCCTCGCTGGTGGCAGTGGGGGCTATGAGCGGCTTCTGCGTCTTCATGCAGGCAGAGGCAAAGGTCTCCACGTTCTCATTTACAAACGGACCGATGATGGCCACGATGTCGTCGCGGTTGGCCAGCGTGGTGCTGAGCGTCGTGAGCTCTTCAGTGAGCTCATCATGCCACTCTATCTGCAGGCGGATGGCGAGGGTGTCGTGCATCTGTGCCTCGTGGAAGTTCTCCACGAACCACTTTGCCGTACGCTCCAGACGGGTTTTCGTTGCGGCATCGGCCAAGGGAGCCACCACAGCCACGGTCTTATCCACCCAATGGCGGGCAGGCACAATCTCAATGGTGTCGTCCTCCTGACGGCAGGAAATGAAGAATGAAGAATGAAGAATGAAGAATGCTGCGCATAGCAACATCCACCAGTTCTTCTGTCTGACACTCTTCGATAGCATTTCTATTCTCTTCATTCTTTATCCTTCGTTTTAAGTTCTTCCTTTCTGATAGCTTCCTGGTGAATGCGCTGGCGCAACTCATCGCTCAGCAGATTTTCAAAACGGCTCTTGCTGTCATTGGAGTAGGGGTGAATGACAACACCGGTATAGTCGTCGGCCAGACCAAACGTCTGGTGCTTGGGCATGCCGCTGGATGAGAGCCACTGTTCTATGCAATGCTCGACAGCGCGGTCTATACGCTTGACAACAGAGAAATTGCAGTGGGCTGACACCGCCTCGCAGTCGATGCCCACAAAATCATAGATGTCGAACATCTCGATGAGACGACGGAAATTGGTGGCCGAACCGCCACAAACGGGTACCAGAAGATGGCGGTCGGCGTTCCATTCCTGGTTGGTCAACAGCCTGATGGCTGTCGTGTCGGCTATGCTGAAGCCCCCCGACACTTCCCGCGACAGCCAGGTGGTGACCAGTTTCTTTTCCGGACGGCCACTGGTGTTGATAGGACTCGTCAGGAATCCCTCGGTATAGGCTTGTATGGCATCGGTGACGGGCTTTACCAGCGGATTAGCACCTACCAGCAGCACGTCGGTCGCCTCTACCGGTGTGATGGCTCCCGCCTCATACATGGCACCGTAGTACTGCATAAAGAATGTAGAGCCTTTGCCTGTAAGGGGCTTATCTGTCTCAAGGTAGAGCAGGTCGGCATGAGGGTTGGCATCCAGACGGCTGTTGTTCTGGCGCAGGTAGTCGTCATAGCTGGCTGCCGCCACAATGAGCAGGCGGCGTGTGGTGTCCTCAGGCGCTGCCATGGTTTCGAGCATCATCCGGAGATAGGTAAGTCCCTCATTGACCGATGCAGGAGAAAGCTGCATGGTGCGCAGTCCGTATTGGTGGGCGGCTTTCTCCACGCCCTGATAAATCTGGTCGTTGTAGCCTCTGTCGCCAAGGGCATTGGGGTCGTAGACGACCGTTACCAGTGGTGCTGTGCTCGCCCTGTCGGCAGGGTCGGGTGTATAGATGGTATCACCATCCTTGGTACATGCCGAGAAAATGATCGCGGCGCATATCAGGATGACTACCATTACCCAATTCGTTGTCTTTTTCATTATGATATTTTTT
>CAMNPM010000073.1 GCA_946548065.1 uncultured Prevotella sp.
TTTAATGTTCAACGTCACTTTCTTGGTCAGTTTGCGCTGCTTGTCCTTGACGGTGAGCGTCAGGGTTCCTGCCTGTTGGGCACTGCGCACCACGACGACGAGTTGTCCGTGGAACAGTTTCATCGTGGGCTGCTTAAACGACTCCAACGAGGTGGCATCGCCGTTGCAGACGGCCTCAAAGCTGCCAGCACCTGTGACCTCGAAGTCCAGCTGGTCGTCAGCATCTGGTATCAGCGTGCCCTGCTTATCAGTCAGCGAAACGGTGACGAAAGCCAAGTCCTCGCCATCGGCGAGAAGGCCATTGGCTGTCGGCTTTTGGCTATTGGCATCCATGTCGTCGTGCTGTGTCCACACGTTGAGTTTCAGCTGGGCGGGTTTGCCTGCTGTACGCATGGTTTTCTCGCCAGCTTTCTGGCCATTGGCGTCATATACCACCACCTTCACCTCACCTGGCTCATACTTCACGTTGTTCCAGCGCAGGCGGTAGCGGTCCAGCCGCTCGGCAGGGTTCTTCGTTACCTTGCCCTGACTTTTGCCGTTGACAAAGAGCTCGGCGGTGGGATAGTCGGTATAGCAATAGACGGGCGTCACCTCTCCTACCCTGCTCTTTCCCCACGTCCAGTGCGGCAACAGGTGGATGGTGTGCTCGTTCTTGTTCCAATGTGAACGATAGAGGAAGTAGCGGTCCTTGGGCAGTCCTGCCAGGTCGCAGATGCCGAAGTAGCTAGAGCGTGAAGGCCAGTATTCGTCGTAGGGCGAAGGCTCACCCAAATAGTCGTAGCCTGTCCATACGAACTCGCCGATAACCCACTTGTAGTCGTCCTGCCAGCACCAGTCATCGTCGGGCAGGTTCGACCACGGACAGTAGTCCAGGTCATAGCCAGAGCACTGTCCATCGGTACCCTCGATAGCTTTGGGATCGTAGCTGCCTGCATACGAAAACTTGCCATCGTTGTTGTTGGGCTCTGCAGGGAAGTGGTACACGCCACGCGACGAGACGGTCGACGTAGTCTCCGAACCCAGCAGGAATCCCTGTGGCAGACGCTTGATGCCGTCGGCATAGCGGTGCAGACGGTAGTTGAAGCCTGGCACGTTCATCGCTTGTGCCACGCCACCATTGATGGCGCCATCGGGATTGTCCAAGCCCTGTGTGACAGGACGTGTGGGATCCAGCGTATTGCAAAGAGCCTGCAGACGGATGGTCCACAAGCGTCCCTCCTCGCTCCACTGTTCAGGAATCTCGTTGCCAATAGACCACATCACGATAGCGGGGTGGTTGCGGTTTGCCTTCACGAGGTTGGTAATGTCCTTCTCTGCCCACTCACGGAAGAAGCGTGCATAGCCGTTCTTGCACTTAGGATATATCCACATGTCGAACGACTCCGCCATCACCATCATTCCCAGCGAGTCGCAGATGTCCATCTGCATCTGACTGGGCATATTATGCGAGGTACGGATAGCATCGCACCCCATCGCTTTCATCATCTTGATCTGGCGTATCAGGGCTGCCTTGTTGACAGCAGCACCCAACGGGCCGAGGTCGTGGTGCAGACAGACACCCTTGATCTTGCGTGACACGCCATTCAGTTCAAAGCCTTTCTCTTTCGACACACGGACAGTACGGATACCTACCGTAAAGGTCTTCTGGTCAATGACTTTTCCGAAGTCATCGTATATCTTGCGGTCCTTATCGGGCTTGCCGTCAAAGAGCGTCACATGCAGCTTATATAAATAAGGTGTCTCAGGGGTCCACAGTTTAAACTGACGACTCATAAAGGCGCCGATGGCCTTGTTGCCCGTTAATGGTAGTGCACTACTGGTTATCTGCTCGCCGTCAGGACCAACGAGTCTCATCGAGACGATAGGCTTGCCCTTAGGATTGATGACGGGCACCTCGACAGTAAATCTGCTGAGACTCTTGCCGTTGACCTCTTTCCAGTTCAGTATCGTGGTGGTGGTCAGTCCCCAATCGTCGATGCGCGTCTCCTCAGGCGTGAGGATGAGCGTTACTGGACGATAGATGCCAGCACCAGGATACCAGCGCGAGCTCTCTTCCTTGTTCTGCAGGTCCACTTCCAACAGGTTGTCGCCAGGCTTCACAAACGGGGTGACATCCACGCGGAACGTGTTGTAGCCATAGGCCCAGTAAC
Source organism: uncultured Prevotella sp. (assembly GCA_946548065.1). Lineage (GTDB taxonomy): Bacteria > Bacteroidota > Bacteroidia > Bacteroidales > Bacteroidaceae > Prevotella. The sequence goes on from CAMNPM010000073.1 coordinate 2,151, forward strand.
CTGCCTTCTGCCCATTGACAAAGACCGTAGGCTCCGACATGGCACCATCAAACAGAAGTTCAGCATGTCCCGTGAACCCTGCGGGAATGGTCAGCGTGCGCTTGTAGTGGCCCTCGCCAATCCAGGGCAGAGCACCTGAGCGTCCACTCTTCTCCGTAGGTTCCGTCTCACCATTCTGCGTGATAGCCACGCGCTGCAGGTCCCACTTCTTGTCGAACGGTCCTGCGATGGCCCAGTCGTGCGGGATGCGCACCTGCTCCCACTGCTGCTTGTCGCGCGAGAATTGCCAGCCGTCGCTGAGCAGCACTTCCTGTCGGGGCTGTGCTGAAACTGTCAGGCCAACAGCCAACAGCCAACAGCAATTCGCTAATAATCTCTTCATAATCATATCATTAGTAGTTTTGTTATCGTTTTAGGAATTTTACAAAAGCAGCCACATCCTCGTCATAGCCACGGCCTGGCGCCAGTTGCTTACCATCGCTGTCGAGGATGACGTAGTAAGGCTGGGCATTGGTACCGAACCGGCTGCGCTGCAACTCGCTCCACTTGGCACCGATGGTGCGCAACTTACGGGTGCCGCCCTGTCCGTCAGCCACCTCTACAGGTTCTGGTAGCGGTGTCTTGTCGTCGACATACAGCGACACGAGTACGTAGTCATTCGTCAGCATATCTGCCACCTGCGGGTCAGTCCATACGGCAGCCTCCATCTTACGACAGTTCACGCAGCCAAAACCCGTGAAGTCTACGAGTATGGGCTTGCCCTCTCGGCGGGCAGCTGCCAGTGCCTCGTCATAGTCGCGGAAGCGGGCTTCAACCACCTTACTATTCAGATTGAAGTCCTGGGTATACATAGGGGGAGCGAAAGCACTGACGGCCTTACAGGGAGCACCCCACAAGCCAGGAATCATATAGACGGCAAAGGCCAGCGAGACCAGTCCGCCCATGATGCAGGCGACGGGCATGGGTTTGTTCAGTTCACCGCCTATCTCGTCAGTCTGGAACTTCAGCCAGCCACAGAGGTAGGCACCCAGCAGGCCGAAGATGACAATCCACAACGAAAGGAATACTTCGCGGTCCAGGATATGCCAACCGTAGGCGAGGTCGGCGACACTTAAGAATTTCAGTGCGAAGGCCAACTCGATGAATCCCAGCACCACCTTCAGCGTGTTCATCCACGAACCCGACTTCGGCGCTTGTTGCAACCATGAGGGGAACAGGGCAAAGAGCGTAAAGGGCAACGCCAATGCGACGGCAAAGCCCAGCATACCCAAGGCAGGTGCCAGCCAGTTGCCTGTGGTGGCAGTCTCTACCAACAGCAGTCCGATGATGGGGGCCGTACAAGAGAACGACACCAACACCAGCGTGAAGGCCATCAGGAAGATGCTGATATAGCCACTGGTCGATGTGGCCTTATCGTCGACGGCATCAGCCCAGCGACTGGGCAACTTGATTTCAAACCATCCGAAGAACGACAGGGCGAAGACCACAAGCAATACAAATAGGAATACGTTGAATACGGCATTGGTCGACATGGCGTTCAGCGTGTCTGAGCCAAAGAGCAGGGTGACAATCAGCCCCAATGCCAGGTATATCACGACGATGCTCAGTCCGTAAGTCAGCGCGTCGCGCAGTCCTTTCTTACGGTCTGTCTTGGCACGCTTCAAGAAGAAGCTCACTGTCATGGGAATGATGGGCCAGATGCAGGGCATCAAGACTGCCAGCAGACCACCGACGAATCCCATCAGCAGGATATAGAGGAGGGAAGAAGCCTCCCCCATCCCTACAGCCTCCCCCATCCCCTCCAAAGGGAGGGGAGTTACGGTTGCAGAATCTACTATGGCAGAATCCACAGAAGTAGTATCTTCAGTGGGAATCTCTATGAGTGCTACGGTATCTGCAGTAACCTCCTTCGTTTCCTCCTTCTTCACAAGCGGGTCAGGTTGCTTACCTTTTTCTGCTTCTTCTTTAGCCTCTCCCTTTAGGGGGAGGTTGGAGGAGGCTTCCCCTTGCTTTTTAAATGCCACTTCCGTGGGAGGCATACACATCTCGTCGTTGCAGGCACCGTATTCCAGGTAGCAGTCGATGAGATAGTGCGATTGGGTGAAACGAACTTTCTGCACAAACTGCGCCTTTTTCTCGAAGAAGCGCAGCTCCATGCCGAACATCTTGTCGTACTGCTTCGTTACCTGACCACGAGGCTGCAACTTGCCAACGGTCTCGACGCCCTCCATCTTCTCCACATTGAACGTGGCAGAGATAGGACCATCGTTACCCGTGTCCGTAGAATAGACATGCCAGCCATCGTCTATGGTTGCACTAAAAACAATCTCGCCTTCATTACCTTTCAGCATTTTCAGCTGCGAAGAGAAATGTACAGGATTCACCATCTGTCCCTGTACAGCCAGCACCATCAGCCCCATCAAGAGGCTCATTATCATTCGTTTCATTCCGTCATCGTTATTTCAGCTGCAAAGGTACGAATAAGTGAGGACAATACAAAATAAAAAAGGATTTTTTGTTTTTATTGTCGAACGAGAGTACTTTCGACGAAGTCAAAGGTACGAATAAGTGAGTAAAATACCAAATATATTTGAGTATTTTCGAACGGGAGATAGCTGTAGCCACACGCGAGATAGTTGTATTAGCACCTCGTATACAACTGATATGCATCATGTATCAGCTGTTCCCGCGTCTATATTAGCTGTTCCCGCGTCTGTATTAGCTGTATTTCCGAGCTACTGCATTTCAGAGCCTACGCCCTGAAGAGATTTTTCGCAAAACACTTAACCTATTAACCTAACCCCCTTGAACCCCCGATAAATAAAGGGCTCACGGCATGTTAATACTTTCTTCAACTATTAACATCCATTTAACATCTATTAATTGATTGTTAATAGTTTTGGAAACATTTAACATGCCTCAAACCCCGATGTACAAAGGGTTTGAGGCATGCCATGTTAATAGGTTAATAGATTTCGTGCAAATGTCT
>CAMNPM010000074.1 GCA_946548065.1 uncultured Prevotella sp.
AGAACACCTTCTTTCCCTCAAAATAGGTGGCGGCAGGCTTGGCCTCGTGAATCTCATTCACTGGGCACGACAACACGTCTTTGGTGACGAGGAGGAAGTCGGCATACTTGCCGGTACTGATGCTACCGCGCTCATCCTCCAGAAACATCTGCCTGGCCACGTTGATGGTCAGGGCTGTGAGGGCCTGCTCGCGAGTCAGCAGCTCTTCCGTCCACCAGGGCTTCCCATTCTCGAGGTGATAAACGCCTGTCACTGCTATCTCCATAATGCTGAACGGGTCGTTGGGACTGCCGCTTAAAGCAGGGAAATCAGAGTGTGAAGATACGTTGATACCATGGTCGAAGAAGGATTTCATCGGATAGCCCTTGTCCTTCATGCCTTCAGGAAGTGTGCGGAGCAGTTCCTCTTGTAACGGATTGTCGGCATGATGCCAAAGCAGGCCAGCCGCTACCTGTATGTTGTGGTCTGCCATGCGCTTATAGTCTGCTTGGTTGACACTATACACGTGTACCAGCGTGTTACGCATCTCGTCCTTTCCACCATTGGCAAAGGCATTGACAACGTGATTGACACCCTTGTTTCCCATGACGTGTACGTGCATCGTCAGCCCTTTGGCATTAGCCTTGCGCGTCAACTCCGTCACTTCCTCTTCCGTCCAGTTGGCGATGCCCTGATGACCGTCGGGATAGAGCGGTTCAACAATTCCGGTGCCGCTTTCCACCGTACCGTCGTAAAGAATCTTGATCCAGTTCGGCTTTACGCGTGTGGAAACGAATTTCTTGGCATCGACAGCCCTGGCCAGGGCCTCGTCCATATCCATCCAGCTCTCCATCTCATACGGCAGTCCCAATACGAAGTGCAGCTTGCCGGCCTGATCTTGCTGCTGGGCGGCCTGATAGTAATTGGTGTTTACGAAGTAGTTACCCCATCCCTCGTGATACATGGTGTAACCCTCTGACAACAGTTGCTGCTCAATGTCTCCCAGATGGGCTATGGCCCTATCAAGACTATAGAGATTGTCGTTGTCTAAGAAGGAACGTACGTATGTCTGTGCCTGCTCCGACAGGAAGCCTGTAGGAATGCCGTTGGCATCTACTCCAATCTCTCCGCCGCGTATCTCTGTCTTACCAGCCGTGCCGTCAGCCTTGATGATGCCGGCCTTCTTGAGCAGGATGGTGTTGGCCAGCGCCTTGTGGCATTCGTCGTCGAGGAAGTACATAGGGATGTCGCTGCAGATGGCATCCAACTCCTGGCGTGTAGGGATATGATTCTTGAAGGCGAGGTAGTTCCAGCCTTGTCCGAATACCGACGTGGCTCCTGCGTCCCTTGCCTTTTTCACCGCAGCGGGGACGATCTCCTTCAGAAACTTCTCCGGACTGTCTTCATAGCCAATCGTCGTGCCGATGGTCTTGAGGGCTTGTCCCAGCATATAGTGGGCGTGGCCGTTGCCGCAGCCGGGCATCACGAGGCCCTTGCCGCTGTAGTCCACCACCTCAGTCTTTCCCTCCTCGACAAAAGCCTCGGCTCCTGCCTTGTCGCCTACATAGACATACTTGCCGTCCTTCACGGCGAAAGCCTCTGCCACCTGATTGTTCTCTGAAGTGAATATCTTGCCATAGACCACGAGGTCGGCGACGGGCTTTCCATTGCAGCCGGCAAGCACGCCCGCTGCGATGATGACGCTCACCATAGTGATGAGCGTCATCATCTTCTTGATACTTGCGTGAATCATCTGGTTTGTCATTAAAAAAGTTTTTGCAGAACCTGTCAGATGCAATAATATTTAGTCAGGAAGAAGGTTCTGTCCCAATCCAGAATTTTTCGTTCGGATTCCTTCTCTATATGGATGTCTTTCTCGTCGAGGATCATCATTGGCCTGTCCTTCACATCGTAGAGCGGCCACTCCTTGGCCTTGCCGTCGGGCGACTGTTCTGCGCTGAGCGACGGATTGCCGGTCTTGGCGAACTGTACCCACATCCGGCGCATGGTCTTCGAGAAGGTCTCGTCGAATTGTCTTCCCGTGACAGCGGTCTCCTCCGGGTGGTTGAATACTGTCGAGAGTTCAACCGCGTGTCCGCTTTTCATTAGCGGCAAGGAGGATTCGACCGTAAAGTAATAGGCATACGTCTTGCCGCCTGCCTTCGTCTGGTTCTCCAACAGACGGAAGAGCGGTGCGATAAATACGATCTGGTCGAACAGCCGGTTGGTGCTTGAGTATTCCGGGCTGACGTCCTTTGCCTCCTTGCAGAAACTTTCTACCAGAGCCTGCTCTTCCTTCGTCAGCTGCCCCATCTTCTTGGCATAACGCTCAGCACCAAAGGCAGTCCAGCCTTCGAGTCCGATACCGTATATAAAATAGCCTACTTCGTCCTTGGTGCAGCCCTGAAGGATGGTCAGGTCTTTTGCAGCGCCGTTTGCGTAAGCGTCATACGGATTCTGCGGTAGCAACCTGCCGTCGCGTTCAGCCCACACGCGCAGGCCGAGCAGGTCGGACGCGGTGCCCACGAGCTTGTCTGTATCTACCTTCTGTAGGTCGGCGACGGTCTTGCAGCCAAGTGCCTCCATCAGTTCGTTCGTACACGTGATGGCCTCCTCCGTAGACCTGGTGAATACGGGAGAGCCACTTTGGATGATAACCTTCTGGAAATACTGATGAGAGCCTTCAATCAGCGGAAGCAGGCTCACGCTGCAGCCACCGGCCGACTGACCGAAGATGGTCACGTTGTCGGGGTCTCCGCCAAAGGCCGCTATGTTTTCATGCACCCACTTCAGTCCCATCATCTGGTCCATGAGTCCCAGGTTCTGTGTGTCAGGATAATCCTTGCCGTCTGGCAGGTGGGACAGATGTAGGAAGCCAAAGACACCGAGCCTGTACTCGATGGAAACGAGTATGACGTCGGGATTCTCTCTGACGAAATTGCAGCCTTCCTCACGTGGCTCGACCGTTCCACCTACCTCGAAGGCGCCACCGTGTATCCACACCATGACAGGTCTCTTCTCAGTTGTGGCCCCTTCCGCACGCCATACATTCAGATGCAGGCAGTCCTCGCCCTTGACGTAGAGTGAAGCTATTTGCATGGGATCCACCCCTTGGCAGGGGCTCTTCGCATTGTAATATGCCTCATATACACCGTCGTCAGGCACATAATCCACCGGTGCTTTCCAGCGTAGATCTCCGACGGGCTGCTGGCCGACGAAGGGAATGCCCTTGTAGGCAATAACATTATCTGTCTTCCTGCCGACGAAGGTTCCGTTAATGCACTTGACGGCCAGCGACTTGTCATAACTGTCGCCAGTAATCTTCTTGTTCTCGCCATATAGGGCTGCCATCCGTTCTTTTACCTCTGCCAACTCATCGTTGTTACTCGATTCGCCCGCAGGTTTACCGCTTTTGCATGCCGTCATGACAGCAGTAGTGCCGCAAATAAAGATGGCGGCCAGCATCCAGTTTTTCCAATTCTTCATACTAAGATCATTTTAAGTTTTTAGACATTTGCAGGCAAAGTTAGCACTTTCCTCCAAAACAGGATGACGCCTCATGTCATAAACCGCAATTTTTGCTGATTTTTCTACTTATTTTGCTGATTTTTCCATTCTTATTTGCTCGCAGCCTTCATCCAGTCTGACACCGTCTGCCCAGTCAATTGCTTAAAGGCATTGCTGAAAGTACGGTAATTGTGGAATCCGCACTCCAGGCTCAGTTGCTGAGCGGTAAAGGATTGCCGGGCGGCTACAGCCTGGTGATAGAGGTTCATGAAATGATCGATGCGCAGGCTGTTGATGTAGACGTTGTAGGTGATTCCCTGACGGGAGAAATACTGGCTGAGGTAGTAACGGTTGGTACCTACAGCTCTGGCGAGTTGCACAACGGTCAGGTCGTGCTGTAGGTAGAGCCGTGTGTCTATGCAGTATTTTTGCAGTAAAGGTCCGATTTTGTCGTTTTTGGTTTGTGGAAGATCGCCGTCATCCACGTCTGTTGAAGGGGATTTGCCATTCTCAGTCTCAAGGGAGATGCCCCCAAGTTCGCTTAAGGTCTCTACCCGCCATATAAGAAAGCCTACAAGTATCATGCTATTCAGCTGTGTGACATATTTGAAGGCCAGGCCATGAGGGTCTAAAGTGTAGATGCCGAAAAAGAGTAGGATGACCGCCAGTACCACGAAGCTCTGCCATAGTTCTTTGTGTTCCAGGTCGGCATAGTTGTCGCGAAGCCAGTGGCCGTATCGTCGCACCTCGCGTACCATATATATAAATAAGCCAAGGCCCAGCAGCAGATAATAGACATATAGTATCGGCAGCAAAGCAGTACTGCAGGTAGCGATACACCGCATCATGATCAACACGATGGGGGCCATCATGGCGAAAGCAGGCCACGCTGGATGCCTGCGGTCTTGCAGCATAGAGAACAATACCACTATCCCAAAGGGGACAAAAGTCGTAAAGTCGAGCGTTGCACCTACCATATTGGCCAGTAAAACATCCTCAGGTGATGAAAGATAGAATTCTGGCAGATACCATACGTGGCTCAATGACATACTGACAAAGAAGGCGGCAGTCCATCTGCGCAGGCGTACCGGCGACATGACATGTGGGGCAATGCCATTGGCACGCCGGAACAGCAGATAGCAGCTTGCTACTAATGAAAGCATGGTCGCTGCTCCGTAAAGCATCATATAAAGGAAATCTTCCCGTATCAATTGATTGTACATGCGTGGTGATAACTTAGACTTCTATACTTTCGGAATAATTACCCGCACGCGTGCGGGTTTTGCTGCAAAAGTACATAAAATATGCGACTTGCCAGCATTTCAGATGCTCTTTTTTGCTTTTATTGGCTAAAAAGCAGCATAAGTTCAAGCCAGCAAAGCAACCCATCTTGCGACAGATTCTCAGCCTGCGCGGCGAGTCTGTCGCAAGATGGATTGCCTGTCGCTACAACTGAAATCATTTCCTGCAAAA
>CAMNPM010000075.1 GCA_946548065.1 uncultured Prevotella sp.
AAGGTCAGGAGCGTTGACAGGAAACTGGCCGTCAAGTTGGAACTCACGCGCGACAGCGACAGCAGGCGGTTGCTGAGGTCGCCCGGCGTAAACCTCTTGGCAAAGGTGGCGGGCATCTGCAGCAGGCGCGACATGAGTGCCGTCTGCAGCGCATACTCCACCTTGTCCTTGATACGCACCACCACCAGGTTGCGGGCTATATATACCATCGTCAGTCCGACGGCGGCGCTGAAGAGCAGCACCGCAATGGGAACAATCTGGTCGGCATCGCCCGAGGGGATGACCTCTGAGAATATTAACTTCGAGACGTAAGGGGTAAACATCGTCAGCAGTGCCACGCCTATGCCTGCCATCAGGACGTACAGCAGGTCGTACTTGCTGAGACTATTGGCAGCATAGCGCAAGATCGACTTGACGGTCAAGTCGTCTTCTGTCAGTGGCAGACACGTTATCAGTGCCTCCTGCTTCAGCAGGTCGGCATGCCGGCTCGCCGACATCACATGGTTTGTCTTTGGATGGATGAAGGTATAGTCTGTAAAGCCGGGCTTGAGTATGACGGGCGTATTGTCGTCGGCCATAAATCCCATCATGTAGCCCGTACAGTAGGCCCACCAGCGTTCGCTGAGCGTGATGTGGCGGAAGAAGATGTTGTGGCTCTCCAGCAACGTCTCCACCTGCTCGATGTCTTTCGGCAATTCCACGGCCGACTCCATCTGCTTCCACAGTTTCCTGTCTATCATGGAGCGCAAGATGGCCTGCGCCTGGCTCATGGCCTTGCGGTCGCCATCCATGCGCTGGGCTAACTGCTGTAGGAATATATCCGTTCTCATGGTGTCAGGCATATTTTAAGAGGTTGCTGTACAGACCGTCCGTCTGCCGCAACTCGTCATGGGTGCCGTGCTGGGTGATGCGCCCATGCTCTATCACATAGATCTGGTCACACTGGGCAATGGTCTCCAGTCGGTGGGCTATCATGATGAGCGTGGTGCCCATGCCGTAGAGGTGCTCCATCACTCTGGCCTCCGTCTTGGGGTCGAGTGCCGAGGTGCCCTCGTCCATGAGCACGATGGTAGGCTCCTTGGCCAGTGCGGTGGCTATCTCGATGCGCTGCCGCTGCCCGCCGCTGAAGTTCTTGCCGCGCTCTGCTACGGTGCCCTGATAGGCTCCAGGACGTTCCATAATCTCATGGTGTATCTGAGCGTCGTTGCAGGCCAGCACCATGGAAAAGTCCTCTATCGACTCGTCCCACATCTTCACGTTGTCGGCAATGGTTCCCTCGAAGAGCGTCACGTCCTGGTTGATTACCGAGACGGAGTTGACGAAGGTCATGCGGTCGGTATCCCTGCGCGGCTTGCCGTCGAAGAGCACCTCGCCCTCCCAGGGTTCATAGAGGCCTGACACGAGGCTCAGCACGGTGCTCTTGCCACAGCCAGAGGGGCCTACCAGGGCGATGCGCTCGCCAGCCTTGATTGTCAGCGAGAAATGGCTGATGATGGGGGGCAGGCTGCGGTCGTAGCCGAAGGTGACGTCGCGTAGTTCTATCTCTCCTGCCAGTTTGGCCACTTCGGGCAGGTCGTCGCCCGCTGGCAGGCGCAGGTCTGGGCTCGCCTGGTCACAGTCGTCCACCTCCTTGATGCGCTGGATGGACGAGCTGAGCCGGAAGAAGGTCTGTACGCTGGATATGGTTCTGTTGATGGGATAGATGGTCTCGTTGATAAATCCCTGCGAGGCCAGCAGCATGCCCGGCGTCAGTTCGCCCTGCAGGATGAGCCACGTGCCCAGACATATAATGATGCCGTTGGTCAGCTGCAGCACCATTTCCGGCACGGCACTGATATATATAGAGGTACTGACGGTGGTCACGCGGGCATTCAAGGCCTGTGCGAAGGCCTTTTCCCACTGTGCGAAGAAATAGCGCTCGTCGCCCAGCGACTTGATGGTCTCCAGATTGCTCATGCCTGTCATCGTGACGTTCTGCAGCCGTGCGTCGGTCACTTCCTGTTTCATGGCGATTTTCTTCTGGATACTAGTTGTGGTACGCATCACGAAAACGAGCAACAGGATGGAGAAAATCTCCAACAGTCCCAGTTTCCAGTTGAAGAGCATGACAAAGTAGCAACTGACGATTGGCAAAATGGTGATACTCAATATCGGCAGAGAGTAGTCCATCAGCTTGCTGGTTTTCGAGATGGTGGCATAGCGGGCCACAAGTTCGCCTGGCGAGAACTGGGTGAGGCGGGTCATCGGCAACCGTAGCACCGTCCACAGATAATTGGCCGAAGTGGTGATGTTGATCCTGGCCTGGCTCTTACGGCGTAATACAGAGAACGCCAACCACATCAGCAGTTCAACGACGAAAAGCAGGACGTAAAGCGTCAGCAATGGCCCGAACCACTCAGGATTCTTCCGCGTGATGATATTGTCGGTATATACCTGCTGGAACAGTGGCGGAAACAGGCTGATGACGGAGTCGATGGCCGTGAGTATCGTGCCGTTGATGGCAAATATCAAGTTGCCCTTCAGGAAATATCTGAATGCCGACACCATCGACAGCCCGGATTTCTTATTTTGCGGCTTCCCTTTCATCATTCAAACTTTTGCTGGAGATTACGGAAATGTGTGCGTGACGACTCGAACAGATACTGGAACATGCTGCGCCGGCGGGTCTCAGTGAGCACCGAGCAGAAGGTGCCGATACCCATATCCACATCTTCGGGCTTGCCGAACGACCAGTCGTACTGCGTTGAATCTTCGGGCGCACGGTTCAGGTCGATTCGCACCTCGTAGACCATGTCCTGGCCATTGTCCAACAGCCGTTCAGCCATAGCTTCCGACTTTAGCTTCTGGCGCACTTTCGCCAGCTTGGCGGGATAGCGCACCACCTGGCTGATGCACCCCCTCACGTAGCCTATCTCATCGCGCTTCTCATCGGAAGGCCATACCTGGGCCTCCATGCCAACACGCAGATGGCGCTGGGCCTCATTGTCAGCATAGGCGATGAGCTGTGTCTTCTGATTGGCAGCACCTTCCTCCACGACACTCACGATGGGCTCAAAGGCTTCGAAAGGCTCGCTGTCCACCTTGGTACTGATCACCAGACCGTCAACCGTGCTCGTCAGAAAGCTGTAGCTGTTGCTGATGGAGACCAACGCCACTGTCTGCCCCTCGTGCACGCTGTCGCCGTTGTGGACAAGCATGTAGCGTACGATGCCGTCATTGGGCAGTGTGATGTCGATAGTGCCTTCCGCAGGGAATATCACCCCTGAGTAGTAGGCCTTGTCGCTGACGGTTCCCAGCACACCCCACACGATGAATGCCATCAGCAGCACAGTGACAGCCGCTGCCAGAAGGTAAGTGGGGACATAGGTTATGTGCAGGTAGTCGGCTATCTGCTCTGGGGATTGTAGTACTTTCTCCGAATCTTTTTTCATAAAATCAAAAGTGAGCTTTATTTTTTGCAAAGATAGGAAAAATTCCTCATATTATTTTCTCCTGAATACCTGCGGAGTGAGATTTAATGATTTTTAACGGGCTTAAACTTACAAGCCAACGCCTGCCCCCAGAGATACTCTACCCTATCCAGGCAGCAATCAGCATCTACCCATACTCTAAGCATACTCATGAGTAAGCCTAGAAGCAGCCTAGAAGCAGGCTAGAAGCAGCCTAGAAGCAGGCTAGAGTATGGCTAGAGTATGGGGCTGGCCCGGGATTTAATTCCACAACTTTTTACTATTAATTCCAGAACTTTCTACTATTAATTCTAAAAAGTTCTACTATTAATACAATTTTCTGAAATAAAGAAAAACCTCACTGCCCGTCGTCTGGGCAGTGAGGCTGTAAAGTTTCATCTTGGTAACAGGGTCCCGACTGGATAACAAAAGAACCGTCCCGCTGTTAGCTAAACCACCAAAGATTTTATGTTTTTTTGTCGTTTTACTTGTAGGTATGGGGGATTCTTCTTAAATTTGCACACGTAGTTTCAAACAAAATCAAGTATTAACGAATTATAGGACCAATAAAGGTTATGAAGACAAGGCATTTTCTTATGATGGCAATTCTCGCAGTGGGCATAGCCATGACGAGTGTGATGATGGCTTCCTGTTCGAAGGAAGACGACCCGACAGAGAATCTGAACAATAGTAGTTTAGATGTAAATGATCCCGAGGGAACGTTAGAGGTTAGCGAAACAAATATCATACTCCCTTCTGATGGAAAATCAGTGAAATTGATTGCGACATACAAAAGCCCAAAAGGGCTATATGAACCAAAAGCGATTCATATGTATCATGAAGATGGAGAAGAAGTCGCGGGAGTTCAAGATGGTGATATCATGGTATTTGATATAGTTAGGGTAGGCACATACACCGTCAGCGCGGGATCAAGAAGTCTTACGGTAAAGGTGGGGATTAATTCAATGTAGTCGCTACAGGTAAAATTGTTTTATAGCCCATTATTCAGAATCAGAGCGCCGCCAATACTTCGAGAGCCAGAAGGAGTATTGGGATAACTACAGCATCATGACGACGGCTCTGAACAAAGGGCTGAGGCAAGGTCGTGCTGAAGGACTTGCTGAAGGTGAAGCCAAAGCCAATCGTGAGAATGCCCGCCGCATGAAAGCCAAAGGCTATGCCATTCATGACATTGCCGAAGTAACGGGTCTTTCAGAAGAGGAAATTGAAAGACTGTAGGGCAATTCGACTGTCCTTCTGGCACGCCCCATTTGCATGTCGCAAAAATGGAGAATGGGGGCTAAGCGAAAGATAAAAAATCCCCCGCTCGGTGTGTGAGCGGGGGATTGTCATTATTTAATTGAAC
>CAMNPM010000076.1 GCA_946548065.1 uncultured Prevotella sp.
TTGATTTCGTGATGTACGGTGCCGATATGGTCGGCCACCAGCTTTGCTTTTGCCAGGTCGGGAGCACCCTTGAGGCCCACGGCGAAGGAATGCAGGCGGGGCCAGTAGGCGCGTGTCTGCGAGTTGTCCTCGATGCGATGCTCCGAGAACTTCTGGGCAATGGCAGAGATAACGGAAGAATCGAGTCCGCCTGACAACAGTACGCCATAGGGCACATCACTCATCAGCTGGCGCTTGACGGCATCCTCCAGTGCATCGTGAATGGCCTCGACACGGGCCTTGTTGTCTTCGACTGCCTCATATTCCATCCAGTCTCGCTTGTAGTAGCGTTGCATACCAGGCTTCTTGCTCCAGTAATAGTGTCCGGGTAGGAAGGGCTCATAACGCTCGCACTGGCCTTCGAGGGCTTTCAGTTCGGAGGCGACATAGATGGTGCCGTCAGAGTCGTATCCGATATAGATGGGTATGACTCCGATGGGGTCGCGGGCAATCAGGAATTCATCGCGCTCTTCGTCGTAGAGCACAAAAGCAAAGATGCCGCTGAGGTCTTCGAGGAAGTCGATGCCCTTGTCACGGTAGAGGGCCAGAATGACCTCGCAGTCGCTGCCCGTCTGGAATTCGTACTGTCCGGCATAGCGTCGCCGGATCTCCTGATGGTTATAGATTTCACCGTTGACGGCCAGCACTTGCTTGCGGTCGGGCGAATAGAGTGGCTGCCCGCCCGACTCGGGGTCGACGATGCTCAGCCGCTCGTGAGCCAGTATGGCCCTACCGCCACAGTATATCCCACTCCAGTCAGGTCCGCGATGGCGGATTTTCTGACTCATTCGTAATGCTTTCTGACGCAGTTCTGCTGTCTGTTCCTTAACGTTTAGGATTGCTACTATTCCACACATAATATATTGCTTTTTGATTCTACATAGTTGACGAATGCCTCATTGCAGAGGCGGATGCCACCAGGCGTAGGGTAGTGTCCCGTAAAGTACCAGTCGCCCTTGTGATGAGGACAAGCCTTGTGCAAGCCCTCGATGCTCTGAAACACCAGTTCGATGGGTGCCTCCATACCTTCAGGACGAAGCATCTCCACAATCTTGCGGTTGACTTCATCAACGGTAAACGGAGCATAGATGGCCCGGACGTGATTGGCTGCCAATGGCTCTGTCTTGCATTTTCGGTAGGTCTCGGCAATCAGTTGATCCATTCCTCGCTCCTTAATCAGCGCGATGGCAGCACGGAAGGCGCAGAGCTCCTCCAGGTGCGACATGTCGATGCCGTAGTAGTCGGGATAGCGAATCTGTGGCGAGCTGGACACCATCACTATCTTCTTGGGGTGCAGGCGGTCGAGAATCTTGAAGATGCTCTCGCGGAGCGTGGTGCCGCGCACGATGGAGTCGTCGATGATGACGAGATTGTCCTCGTAGGGTCGCAACGATCCGTAGGTGATGTCGTAGACATGGGCGGCAAGGTCGTTGCGCTCGGCACCCTCGGCAATGAAGGTGCGAAGCTTGATGTCCTTCCATACGACCTTTTCGATGCGCACGTCGGTCTCCTCCAACCTCCCTCCATAGGGGAGACTTTTGCGGATGCCGTCGGTCATGCCGTAGAAGGCCACCTCGGCCGTGTTGGGGATATATGAGAAGACAGTGGTGCGTACCGACTGTCCTGTGTTGGCTTCGTCGCCGTCGATGGCCCGCATGATGGCGGGCGTGAGTTGTTCGCCCAGCCGCTTGCGCTCCTGATAGATGTCGCGGTCGGAACCACGGCTGAAGTAGATGCGCTCGAAGGAGCATGCGGCATACGTTTTCGGTTCGATGATTTGCTTCAGGTTGCTCTCTCCGCATTTTCTGACTATCAGGGCCTGACCGGGCTGCAGCTCGAGTATCTGTTCGGCAGCAAGGTTGAAGCAGGTCTGGATGACGGGGCGCTCGGATGCTATCACTACCACCTCATCGTCACGATAGTAGAATGCCGGTCGGATGCCCCAGGGGTCGCGCACGGCGAACATCTCGCCTGAGCCGGTCAGTCCGCACATCACGTATCCTCCGTCGAAGTGGGGCATCGTGGTCTGGAGAATGTTGGTCACGGAGAGATGGTTGTCAATATGGTCGGTGATGGCAGTACCCTCTAAGCCCTGTTGGCGGGCTTCGGCATAGAGCCGTTCTACTTCGCGGTCCAAACGGTGCCCCATCAGTTCGAGTGTGATATAGGCATCACCGTAGTAGCGCGGTGACTGGCCCTGCGAGGTGAGGAATCGGAAGACCTCGTCGATATTGGTCATGTTGAAGTTGCCGCATAGGCAGAGGTTCTTGGCCCGCCAGTTGTTGCGGCGCAGGAACGGGTGTACGTATTGCAGTCCGTGGCGTCCGGTGGTGCTGTAGCGCAGGTGTCCCATCAGGAGCTGTCCGGTGAACGTGTTGTCTATGCGCTTGAATATCTCGGTGATGGCATCCTTGCCCTCGGCGCGTTCGCGGAACATGTATTCCGAACCTGCGGGGGCATCGAGGTTGACGCAGGCGATGCCGGCGCCCTCCTGACCGCGGTTGTGCTGCTTCTCCATCATCAGGTAGAGCTTGTTGAGACCGTATCGCGCGGTGCCGTATTTCCGTTGGTAGTGGTCTAATGGTTTCAGCAGGCGAATCATCGCCACGCCACATTCATGTTTCAGTTCTTCCATATCAGATACAGGCTTTAATGAATGACATAAAGAGCGGATGCGGATGGAGCACCGTTGAGGAGTATTCAGGGTGAAACTGCGTGCCGATGTACCAGCGCAGGGTCGGTATCTCGACAATCTCTACCAAGTCGGCTGCGGGGTTGATGCCTACGCACTTCATGCCGGCAGCCTCGTATTCCTCTCGGTATTCGTTGTTGAACTCATAGCGGTGCCGGTGTCTTTCTCTTATTGTCACATGCCCGCCGTATGCCTCATAGGCTCGGCTGCCTTCCCTAAGTTTACAGTCGTAGGCACCCAATCGCATCGTACCGCCCATGTTGGTGACGCTTTTCTGTTCCTCCATCAGGTCGATGACGGGGTGAAGCGTGTCTGCCGACATCTCGCTGCTGTTGGCATCGGGATAGCCCAGCACATTCCGCGCAAACTCGATGACCATCATCTGCATGCCCAGACAGATGCCGAAGGTGGGGATGTCGTGGGTGCGGGTGTATTCTGCAGCAAGAATCTTGCCCTCGATGCCGCGCTGTCCGAAGCCGGGGCAGACCACGATGCCAGCCATGCCTTCGAGCTTCTCGCCTACATTCTCCCTGGTGATCTGCTCGCTGTTGATGAAGTGGATGCGCGTCTTTACATTATTATATATACCTGCCAGGTTTAGGCTCTCGCGGATGCTCTTGTAGGCATCCTGCAAGTCGTACTTTCCTACCAATGCTATATTAACCTCGGTGGTAGCATTGCGCTGCATATCCAGAAAGTCGTGCCACGGTTTCATAGCAGGCATCTCTCCCACGGGGATTCCCATCTTGCGCAGGATAGCCGCGTCGAGTCCCTGCCGCTGCATATTGACTGGCACCTCGTAGATGCTCGGCATATCCTCGCTCTGCACCACGCACTCCAGGTCGACATTGCAGAACGACGCCACCTTCTGGCGCACGGCGTCGTCGAGGTGGCGTTCGGTTCGCAGCACAAGGATGTCGGGCTGGATGCCCATGCCTTGCAACTCCTTCACGCTGTGCTGCGTGGGCTTCGTCTTCAGTTCGTCGGCAGCCTTCAGGTAGGGCACGTAGGTCAGGTGTACACACACCGCATTTCGCCCCAGCTCCCACCGCAACTGTCGGATGGCTTCCATGAAGGGCGCACTCTCTATGTCGCCAATGGT
The DNA here is from genome assembly GCA_946548065.1 of uncultured Prevotella sp. Lineage (GTDB taxonomy): Bacteria > Bacteroidota > Bacteroidia > Bacteroidales > Bacteroidaceae > Prevotella. Next base: position 3,834 of record CAMNPM010000076.1, read on the forward strand.
GCCGCCCACCTCGGTGATGACGAAGTCAAGGTTATGAGGTTTTAAGGTTATAAGGTCTTGAGGTGATGTCACCTTATTACCTGACAGCGAAGCGACCTCGTGACCTTCCAACCTCAACATCCTCCTCTTGATCTCGTCGGTGATGTGGGGCACCACCTGGATGGTCTTGCCCAAATAGTCGCCGCGGCGCTCGCGGTCGATGACGGTCTTGTAAATGCGTCCCGTCGTGATGCTGTTGTGGCGGGTGGTGCGGATGCCGGTGAATCGCTCGTAGTGTCCCAGGTCGAGGTCGGTCTCGAAACCGTCCTCCGTCACGTAGCACTCGCCGTGCTCGTAGGGGTTCAGCGTTCCCGGGTCGATGTTGATGTAGGGGTCGAACTTCTGGATGGTCACCTGGTAGCCGCGTGCCTGCAGCAGTTTGCCGATAGAGGCGGCGATGATACCTTTTCCCAGCGAGGAAACCACGCCGCCCGTGACGAAAATGTACTTTGTATCCATAAAACAAATCTATTTTATGGACTGCAAAGTTAATCATTTCTCCATTACCGCCAATTCATTGCCTTGTCTTTTGAATGTTAAAAACACCGTCAACTGACACTTTGTAAAGTTTCGGGGGCCACTTGTGGCCGATTATCTGTTCTTTTTGTCCCAAATACCCATTGTGTCGTTACAAACTGTCACTTGAAAATTAAAAATCGGAAAAAATGTGTTTTTTTTAATCCGACAGCAATAACCTAAGATAAAAGCACTACCTTTGCACCTGCGCAAACAATTAGATTGTAGGAATTAACTGAAAATCAGTTGATTGCAAGGGAAATTAGAAAAGAAAAAATGGTGCAAGGAAAAAGGAGAGTTCTATCGAATAGATGGAATTCTCCTTTTCTAAAAGAGTTCAAGTCTTGACTTCGGCGGTTTTAACACTTTCGATGGGTTAACCCGCTTGCTTCCCCGA
>CAMNPM010000077.1 GCA_946548065.1 uncultured Prevotella sp.
ATCGGCCTAAAGGCCGTGAGATGTCTCGACTACGCTCGACATGACAAATGGAGGGCAATAAGTATTAACAACAAAAAAACACACACGCATTATGAAAAAAGAAACTTGGAAAACCATCTTGCAGATTATCGCTAGCATCATATCGGCAGCACTGACTGCGCTGGGGACCACCAGCTGCATGGGCCGAGGGCCCTTCTAACAAACAAAAGCCTCAAGAGTAAAAACTCTTGGGGCTTAGTTTCCTAATTATTCCATTTTCGTAGAGTCGACCTTCCCTAACGAAAGAGTGCAAACTGACAATTCTCCATTATCTTTTGAATTACAGACATTTCTGGGTCGGCAGCATCCTGAGCCTTTGCCGTCAGCGAAAGGACCATCAGGAGTGAAACTAAAATTGTTTTCATTTTCGTTTGAAACAGGCAGCGTCGGCACTGAGACCGACGGCTGCCTGCCTGTAGAGAGAGATTTATAGTCGATTCTTTTCTGCATTACCGGCGCCCGTGCCCTTGTACTTCGAGCGGGTGGCATTGAAGTTGTATTGTAGTGACAGGCCAACTGCCTGAGTATGCTGATAGGCATTGCGCGTCAGAACTTCCACTGGGTAATAGCCGTCCCACTTGTCACGGAGCGTGCGGAATATGTCGTTGGCAAACAGGGCAGCCGTTAACTGATCCTTTAGGAAAGTCTTCTGCAGTCGGACGTTCACGTTGAACTGATGGTGCTCGCGGCTGAAGCCGTAGTCGTGACTTGTGGCATAGTGCAGATAGACCATAGCCTTGGCAGTCTTGCCGATGGCAAGCCAGTTGCGCAGATTGATGCTCCACTCGGGCTTCTCAAGATTCTGCTTAATGCCAAGGGAACTCACGTCGAAGAATTGCTGGAAATAGCCCAGGGTGAGCGTCGGCGTGTAGATGCCCCATTTGGGCGATGCGACGAGTGAGGCATGTAGGCACTTGTAGTCGGGGAAGTTCTCATGGCGCCACATGACGATATCCTCATGATAGAAATTACTGAAATGCAGGATCTTGTCACGGTTGTATTCATAACTTGCCTCGAAACTCAGCCATGAGTAGGTGACGTTGAGACCGATGTCCTGACGGATGGTGGGGCGCAGCATGGGGTTGCCGCCCTCTACCTGATAGCGGTTGTCGTACTGCACGTAACTGCTCAGCGAGTGATAACTGGGACGGCTGATGCGCTTGTTGTAACTGAGCTGTATGCCCCATTTGTCTTTCTGCCAACTTGCCGACAGGTTAGGGAATAAGTCATCGTATGTGCGGCTCGGCTCGGACTGGTAGATGCCAAACGACTCATAGTCAGTACTCACATGCTCATAGCGCAGTCCGGCGTCGAGGCTCCAGTGGCCCAGTCTCACCTCATATTCAGCGAAGCCAGCCATGTTGCTTTCCTTGATGCGGGTGTCAGAGGCAGGCACCCATCCCTCTTCGTTCTGACTGATGCCGGTACTGCGGGTGTCAGTAGTCTCAGAGCCGATGCTCAGTTCGCCTTTCCATACGGGATAGGAGAGCACGAGTTTGGCGGCCAGCATTCTGCGTCGGTCATCCGTCTTGCTATGTATGTCGCGGTCTTCCAGTTCTGTGCTTCGTTCTGTCTCCTCATCACGGCGGACGGACTTCTGCCAAAGCCAGGAACCATTGAAGTCGATGCCTAACTTGCCGATTTTCCCGACGTAGTAGATATTGGCGTCGTGGTCGGGTATGGTGGTGTGGTTGATGTGCATCCACTGGTTGACCTCGCCCTCTAACTGCCCGTTGCGGTAAATGGTCTGTCTGCCGTTCATGTCACCGCCTCCATACAGTTCGCCGGAATACTCGTAGGTCATGCCAACGGAATTGTCCTCGTCGAAATCGTAACTCACTCCAGCCTTGCCCGATATTGATGTAAACCACATAGAGTTGGGGGCACTCTGCTCAATACGTATGACATCCTTGCCGGAGAACAGGTCAGCAGACACGTCAGGGTCCTCGCCGTAATGATTGTTATAGAACGAGCCATAACCAAACACCTCCAGACCGCCTGTACGGTATCTGACGGTGAGGTCGTCGTAGTTTGTCCACCAGCCATTGTATTTAGCTTGACTGTAAGCCTCCACGCTCAGACCGTCGCCTTGCCGGTGGATGGTCTTGATACGGATGACGGCACTCACCTCGGCATTGTATCTGGCACCGGGCGAGGTGATGATGTCTACGCTCTTGATGTCCGACGACTTGAGTTGCTTCAGTTCCTTCGCATCGCGCACTTTCCTGTTGTTGATGTAGATTTCAGGCTCGCCCTTGGCAAAGACGGTGAACTTGCCGTCACTGCCCTCCACACGTGGCAGCATCGAGAGCAGGTCGTCAGCCGTGCCTACGTCTTTCAGGATGGAGTTCTGAATCTCTACCGTGATACCGCCAGTGGTGGCCTTGTACTGAGGAATCTCGCCCTTCACGGTGATGTTCTTCAGCACGATGGCATCGCGGCGGAGGCGGATATTGCCCACCTCACTGACGGTACACATCTGGTAGTGGGTCTTGTAGCCCACGAAGGTGACGCGGATGAGCATCCGGCCCGGACGGCAGGGAATGACGAAGTCGCCGTTCTGGTTGGTCACACCGCCATTGATGAACGAGGAGTCGGCTGGCTGTAGCAGCGCTACGTTGGCAAACTCCACAGGCTGCCCCTGCTCGTCGATGACGCGGCCAATGACCTTCTGCCGCTCCTTCTGTATACACTCCACGAAGATTTTCTTTCCGTCTTCATCCGTTTTTGAACTTACACGGATGGGGTAGAAGCCTATCAACTGCTGAATGGCATCAAAGGCGGATTTACTCTTCACATCAGCTGTTACGCGGAAGTCCTCCAGTTCGTTATAGACGAAGATAATATCTACTTGTGGTGCTTGCGACTGGATATATTTCAAGGCTTCGGGCATCGGCATGTCGCGGAAGGTATGAGTGATTTTCTGGGCCACGGCGAATGTCGCGACAAGGCACAGCAGGAGTATCAATGATAGTCTTTTCATATGGCCGGCAGGTGTTTAGCAGTCCTTCGCAGGAATGGCGGTAGTTTTTACGAAAAGCGTATCATTCTCAAGTTCAAGCTGTAGCCACTCAAATTCGTTGAGCACATCGACAACGTTCTGCAAGGTGTATTCCGGCTTCCAGCGATAGTACAGGCGCAGGCTCGAAGCATCCTTGCCCAGATACTCTACATATTTTACCTTTATATTATAATAGGCAGACAGCTCTTTCAGTATCTCGCCTAAAGGCACGTTGTCGTATAGTTTCGGCTGAGGGGTGCTGATGGTGTCAGCAGGAAGTGAAGAGTGATGAGCGGAGAGAGAAGGATTTGCTACCGCCTTCACCTCCTCTGTCTTTGGTGCCTGCGGCTGCGAGTGTATTACGATGTGTATGGCAGCAAAGGCGATGCCAGAGACTAACAGCACACCTACGAAGGAGGCTGCAACCTTTATCCAGCTGAAGCTATGCTGCTTGGACTGACGCTTTTGGCTAAATTTCTCCCATGCTGCATCCACATCGACAGGCTGTTCGTCCTGACGCTGGCGGCTGCTGCGCTTGGCCTCTACCATCATGCGGTAGGTCTCGCGGGTATCTTCATCACGGTTGATGATGTCTTGGATTTCCTGCTCGGTATATCTGTCGGGATGATCGAGCATTTCCAGGAGTTGGCGAATGTTTTCTTCTGATGTTCTCATTGTCGTTGTCGTTTTAATGATTCTTGAAGTGTTGCCTGATTCGCTCTATGCTCTGCGCAAGATACTTGTAGGTGGTGTTTGGATTAAGACCGAGCCGACGGGCAATCTCCGCGATGGTCAGGTCGTCGTCGAAACGCAGGTGGAAGATGCTACGGTGGGGTTCCTCCAACAGTTCGTCCACGAAAGCGGTGATGCTGTTGAGCCGTTCCTGCTCGTCACGAATGGGTTGCGGGTCTGTCTCTTCCTCAATAGGCAGCAGGTTCTTCACCCTTTCGTGCAGTTGCATCTGCCGGATTCGGTTCCAGCAAGCATTGCGCACGGCAGTCAGCAGATAAGCATCACTCTTAGGCGGAATGTCGCTGTCTGCCATCCGTAGGAAAATGTCCTGTACCACATCTTCAGCCATCCCGTCATCGCCCAGCAAGACTCTGGCCAAATGAATCATCTCGCTGTAGTTCCGGCGGAAAAGCTGTTCAAGTATTCTTTGTTCAAGCATATCACTTTCTGTTCATTTCTGGACCCCATTTTCGAGGCACTTCTATATATAAGACACTTCAGAGCCTCTTTTTTTTACGGAAACGCCAACTTTTTTTCATTTTTTGCTTCATTTTAAGGACAAAGAAAAAGCGGCTACGTTTTGCGTAACCGCTTGATTTTC
>CAMNPM010000078.1 GCA_946548065.1 uncultured Prevotella sp.
CATTCCCCAACTCTCAATCCACTTTTCTACCGTTTAACGTATAAGTTGTTGATTAAAAAACAGAAAATTTTCTCCACCTATTACGCATATTTTTGCATCGCTTTAGAGTCGCTTCAGGCAGGGAGATGCCATACACATACCATACACATACCATACACATGCCATACACATACCATACCCTTGAGCATGGCTACAATATGGCATCATAGGGAGAAAACCGAGGCATCTCCCTGCATGCGCTGAGCAATGATGTCACCACAGGACTTATGGCAGTCACCCGGCAGTAAAAATCAAAAAATCAAAAATTATTTTGTATTGTTCTCGCTTATTAGTACCTTTGCAGACGGAATATGGAAAAACTGTTAGAACTCTATAAGCAGTGGAGTGGGGCAGAGCCCCAGAACGTTGAGCCGTTGCCTGGTGCAGGCAGCAACCGCGAATACTACCGCATGGCCGATGCCGAGGGGCATACCGTAGTGGGGTGCATAGGCACCAGCCGCGACGAGAACCATGCTTTCGTCTATCTCTGTGGCCATTTCATGCGTCGACAGTTGCCCGTGCCTAAGATACTGGCTGTGAGCAACGACGAACTGCGCTATCTGCAGACCGACCTTGGTAGCGTGTCGCTCTTCGATGCCATTCGCGGTGGCCGCGAGGCTGGTGGGCGTTATACCCTCAAGGAGCAGGAGTTGCTGCGGCGCACTATCCGCGAACTGCCAAACATCCAGATTCGTGGAGCCCGCGACCTCGACTTCAGCAACTGCTACCCACAGCCGGTCTTCAACACCGACTCCGTGCTCTTCGACCTCAACTATTTCAAGTACTGTTTCCTCAAGGCTACCGAGCTCGACTTCCATGAACTGAAACTTGAGGCCGACTTCCGGCTGCTGGCCAAGGACCTCACGGAGGCGGGTGACGAACAGGCATTTCTCTATCGCGACTTCCAGGCTCGCAACGTCATGCTGACCTCCCCCGTCCCCTCCGGAGGAGGGGAGTCGCCTACGGGCAATATGGCGGCAGCCACTTCCTCCCCGTTGGGGAGGTCGGGAGATGTTCAACCCTACTTTATCGACTTCCAAGGCGGTCGCCGCGGACCATACTACTATGACTTGGCATCGTTCCTATGGCAGGCCAGTGCCAAGTATCCGCACAAGCTGCGCCGCGAACTGGTGTACGAATACTACAACGCCCTGAAGCAGTTTACCGAGGTACCTGCGCCCCACGCCTTTGTCGAGCGGCTCTCGCTTTTCGTGCTGTTCCGCCAGCTGCAGGTGTTGGGGGCCTATGGCTTCAGGGGCTATTTTGAGCGCAAGGCCCACTTTATCGAGAGCATACCGCCCGCCATGCACAACATCCGCGAACTGCTCAGCGAGCGAAACTTCCCATATCCCTACCTTACCGACCTGCTGACACGACTGGCCAGTTTGCCTCAGTATCAGCAGATAGAGGCTGCTGCTTCGCGAGCCGACGGCTATAAGACCACCAACAGGAATCCCTACAAGCCCCATCCCCAAGACGGTCCTGCCACTTTCTCCAAATACGATGCCCAGGGCCCGTTGGTGGTGCGTGTGTTCAGCTTCTCTTACGGCAAGGGCATTCCGGCCGACGAGAGCGGCAATGGCGGTGGCTATGTGTTCGACTGTCGCAGCACCCACAACCCTGGCCGCTACGAACCCTATAAGCAACTGACAGGACTCGACGAACCCGTCATCCGATTCCTCGAAGACGATGGCGAGATACTGACCTTCCTCGACTCTGTCTATAAATTGGCCGATGCCCATGTGCGCCGCTATATCCAGCGCGGCTTTACCTCGCTCATGTTCTGCTTCGGCTGCACGGGTGGACAGCACCGCTCCGTCTATAGCGCACAGCATCTGGCGGAGCATATCCACGAGAAGTTCGGCATCGAGGTGCGCATCTGCCACCGCGAGCAGAACATCACCCAAATACTTAAAAACACCTAAACTTGTACCCTTGCACTCATGAGACAAGCAATGATATTTGCGGCAGGCCTGGGCACCCGGCTCAAACCCCTCACAGACACCATGCCCAAAGCACTGGTACCAGTGGGCGGACAGCCCTTGCTGTGGCATGTCGTCATGAAGCTGAAGGCGGCAGGCTTTGAGCGCATCGTGGTCAACGTGCACCACTTTGCACAGCAGATTATTGACTACCTGCAGGCCAACCGGAACTTCGGCCTCGACATCAGCATCAGCGATGAGCGCAGCAGACTGCTCGAGACGGGCGGAGGCATCAAGAAGGCCCTGCCACTCTTCGACCAGCAGTCGCCCATCCTTATTCATAACGTTGACATCCTGAGCAATCTGGACCTTACGGACGACTTGTTGTCCAGCGAGTGTCCGCCCGATGCGCTGTTAGTGGTGAGCCAGCGGCAGACGAAACGGTATCTGCTGTTTGACGACGAGCAGCTGCTGGACGGCTGGACGAACGTAGAGACTGGCGAAGTAAAAAGCCCCTATCCAGGGCTCGACCCCTCCGGCCTACGTCAGTTGGCATTCAGCGGCATACACGTCATCTGGCCCAGGGTGTTCCCCCTCTTCCATGAGATGCCCGAGCGTTTCAGCATCATCGACTTCTATCTGAAGTTCTGTCATCAGTATGCCTTTATAGGCCATGTACAGAAAGACCTCAGGCTGATGGATGTCGGCAAGCTCGATACGCTGGAGCAGGCAGAAACTTTTATCAAACAATTATAATTATGCAACAGAAGATCATTATCCTGGATTTCGGCTCGCAGACCACGCAGCTCATCGGCCGTCGTGTGCGTGAGCTTGACACCTTCTGCGAAATTCTGCCCTACAACAAGTTCCCGCAGGACGATCCATCGGTCATTGGTGTCATCCTCAGCGGATCGCCCTATTCGGTACACGATCCGGAGGCCTTCAAGGTTGACCTTGGGCAGTTTGTCGGACGTCTTCCCGTGCTGGGCATCTGCTATGGTGCACAGTACATCTCGCACACCTTAGGAGGTAAAGTCGAGAAGGCCGACTCTCGCGAATACGGACGTGCCAACCTCAAGACGGTAGACACTGCCAATCCGCTGTTCAAGGGCTTCCAGCCCGACTCGCAGGTGTGGATGTCGCATGGCGACACCATCACAGAGATTCCCGATGGATTTGAAGTCATTGGTAGTACAAAGGACGTGAAGAATGCAGCCTTCTATTGCCCGGGAGAAAAATTGGCAGCTTGTCAGTCCGTCAGCGGTAGCCAGATTGTCAATAGTAAATCGTCAGATTGTAAATCCATTTGGGCCGTGCAGTTCCATCCTGAGGTGTTCCACACCCTGCAGGGCAAGCAGCTGCTCCAGAACTTCGTGGTCGACATCTGCGGCTCGCGCCAGGAGTGGAGCGCAGCCTCGTTTGTCGATACTACCGTTGCCGAACTGAAGGCTCAGCTGGGTCAGGACCGCGTCATTCTCGGACTCTCTGGCGGTGTCGACTCCAGCGTGGCTGCCGTACTGCTCAACCGTGCCATAGGCGACCGCCTCACCTGCATCTTTGTCGACCACGGCATGCTGCGCAAGAACGAGTTCCAGCAGGTCATGGACGACTATCGTGTACTGGGGCTCAATGTCATCGGCATTGATGCCAGCGAGAAGTTCTTCAGCGACCTGGCGGGCGTTACCGACCCCGAACAGAAGCGCAAGATTATAGGGCGCGACTTCGTAGAGGTGTTCAATGCTGAGGCTAAGAAAATAGTAAATAGTAACTCGTCAGATGGTAAATGTCGTTGGCTGGCACAGGGTACTATCTATCCCGACCGCATTGAGTCGCTCAACATCACGGGCAAGGTCATCAAGAGCCATCATAACGTGGGCGGACTGCCCAAGGAGATGAACCTGCAGCTCTGCGAACCCCTGAAGTGGTTGTTCAAGGACGAGGTGCGCCGTGTGGGACGCCAGCTGGGAATGCCCGAGCATCTCATCACGCGCCATCCCTTCCCCGGACCGGGCCTCGCCGTACGCATCCTGGGCGACATCACACCAGAGAAGGTGCGCATCCTGCAAGATGCTGACGACATCTACATCCGCAGTCTGCGTGAGTATAAGGTGAAGCTCTCTGGCGAGGATGCCCGCAAGGTGCTGGCTGCCGGTGTGCCTGCCGACATGAAGGACGGCACCATCGAAGTGTCTCTCTACGACCAGATAT
>CAMNPM010000079.1 GCA_946548065.1 uncultured Prevotella sp.
TTTCGTTCGGAAAAATACAAATAAATTTGTTTTTTCGCTCACTTATTCGTACCTTTGCACGCAGATTGAGATAATTACTATTAAAGACATGTCTACATTAACGATTTGTATTGTTGCGATTTTCGTAATCGGTTATTTGTGTATAGCCCTGGAGAGTATCACCAAAGTCAACAAGGCAGCCATTGCCCTGCTGATGTGCGTGCTCTGCTGGACACTGTTAATGATTGACCCCTACAGCTACTATCCCATGATAGAGAGTGGCAACGTGGTACACCACATTGCGGAGGTCATCGAGCACCATCTGGGCGATGCTGGCGGCACGCTGTTCTTCCTGATGGGTGCCATGACGATTGTGGAGATTGTCGACACCAACGGAGGCTTCAACTTCGTACGCGACACGATGAAGACGCGCTCCAAGCGCAAACTGCTGTGGCGCGTGGCATTCATGACGTTCTTCCTGTCGGCCATCCTCGACAACCTGACCACGTCCATCGTCATGATTATGGTACTGCGCAAGCTGGTGCAGAACCGCGAGGACCGTCTCATCTACGCTGCCATGGTCATCATCTCGGCCAACAGCGGCGGTGCCTTCTCGCCCATTGGCGACGTCACCACCATCATGCTGTGGATCAAGGGCGTCATCACCACCCAGGGCGTGCTCAGCGAGATTTTCCTCCCCTCGCTCATCTCGATGGTCATCCCTGCCGTCATCCTCAGCCTGCAGCTCGAGGGCAAGTTCGACAAGGCGCAAAACCTCCCTGTCGCTGACATCAGTCAGTTTACCAAGGTACAGCGCAACATCATCTTCTGGCTTGGTGTCGGCGGCCTCATCTTCGTCCCCATCTTCAAGACCATCACCCACCTGCCCCCGTTCATGGGCATCCTGCTGATACTCGGTCTGCTGTGGACCACCACAGAGATTTTCCAATACAACACCTCTGAGGACGACACGATGGCCAAGCGCGTCAGCGACATCCTGTCACGCATCGACCTGTCGACCATCATGTTCTTCCTCGGCATCCTCATGGCGGTAGCCGTACTCCAAGAGGTTGGCGTACTCACCATGCTCGGCCAGGGACTCAACGAGGCCTTTGCAGGCAACTACTACGTCATCAACGGCATCATCGGCCTTCTGTCGTCCATTGTCGACAACGTACCGCTGGTAGCCGGCTGCATGGGTATGTATCCTGTGGCTGCCGACGGCGCTATGGCTGTCGACGGCATCTTCTGGCAGCTGCTGGCCTACTGTGCCGGTGTGGGTGGTTCCATGCTGATTATCGGCTCTGCCGCAGGCGTCGTCGTCATGGGCTTAGAGAAGATCACCTTCGGCTGGTACATGAAGAAGATTACCTGGATAGTCTTCGTAGGCTATCTCTCAGGCATCCTCTGCTACTGGCTGGAGAAGGCCTTCCTCTTCTAACCCTCACAGCACACGAGGAAAACAAATAAGCCAGGGAAGAGCTCATTGCTTCCCTGGCTTTTTCGTTATGCATCAGAAAGACGAATTACTTGTTGTAAGCGCCAGTCCCTCCCAGCGGGGAGGGGGAGTAAGGAGAACGAAGGAGCAAAGCATGAAAAAAAGAAAAGAACCCAACCAATTTCTTGATTGAGTTCCTTGCGGAGAGAGAGGGATTCGAACCCCCGGTACCTCTCGGTACGGTAGTTTTCAAGACTACTGTAATCGACCACTCTACCATCTCTCCAGTGGGTGATTTTCTTGAAATCGGCTGCAAAGGTACAAGTATTTTTCGAATTATCCAAATTTTAAGCCAACTTTTTTGCTTGTTCGGCAATAAATGAGTAATTTTGCAGCATGATTTATCCGAATAACTATGAATCCAAGATAGGATTCGACACAATACGTCAGTTGCTGAAAGAACGCTGCATGTCTTCTTTAGGCAAGGAGAAAGTCGACGAGCTCAGCTTCAGCGACGATGCGGCACTCGTTAACGAGCAGATGGCGCAGATACGTGAGATGCGCAGACTCATGGAGGCTGTAGAGAAGCCGGAGATGAACTATTTCTTCGACGTCCGCGAATCGGTGACACGCATCCGCATGGAGAATACGCACCTGGAAGAGGACGAACTCTTCGACCTGCGCCGTTCGCTGGAGACAATAGGTGTCATCGTGACCTTCTTGAACAAGAACAATGGCGATGACGAGTTTCCGGAATACACCTACCCTGCCCTGCACCGCTTGGCAGCGGATGTGCAGACCTTTCCTGCCATCATTCGGCGCATAGACTCTATCCTGGACAAGTTCGGGAAAATCAAGGACTCAGCATCGATGACGCTGGCAGGCATCCGTCACGAGATGGAACAGACGGCAGGTAGCATATCGCGCACCCTATATACCATTCTGCACTCCGCCCAGCGCGACGGACTGGTGGCACAGGACGTAGCCCCCACGCTGCGCGACGGCAGACTGATGATACCCGTAGCGCCAGGACTGAAGCGACGCATCAAAGGTATCGTGCACGACGAGTCAGCAACGGGAAAGACCGTATTCATAGAACCTGCCGAGGTGGTGGAAGCCAACAACAAGGTGCGTGAGCTGGAAGCACAGGAGCGCCGCGAGATTATCCGCATCCTGACCGTATTCAGTGACGAGTTGCGCCCACACGTACAGGAGGTGCTGGACAGTTATCATTTCCTGGCACAGATAGACCTGATACATGCCAAGGCAGAGATGGCCGTACAGATGCAGGCCTTCGAGCCAGAGGTGAAGGCAGAACCAACGATGGACTGGATACGCGCCATCCACCCACTGCTGCAACGCTCGCTACAGAAGCAGGACAAGAAGGTGGTGCCGCTGGATATTAGGCTAAGACGGGAGGGGTTCTTGCTCATTATCTCGGGTCCCAATGCTGGCGGTAAGTCGGTATGTCTGAAGACGGTAGGACTGTTGCAGTATATGGTGCAGTGCGGACTGTCGATACCCATCGGTGACCGTTCGACGGTAGGACTCTTCCAGAGCATCATGATAGACATCGGCGACGAGCAGTCGATAGCCGACGACCTGTCGACCTACTCCAGTCATCTGCTGAACATGAAGAACATGATGAAGCAGGCCAACAGTCGTACGCTGCTGCTGATAGACGAGTTTGGCGGCGGCACAGAACCCACCATCGGCGGAGCCATTGCCGAAGCTGTGCTGAAGCAGTTCTGGAAGAAGCAGGCTTTTGGCGTTATCACCACGCACTATCAGAATCTGAAGCACTTTGCCGAAGACCATCCTGGTGTGGTGAATGGTGCCATGCTCTACGACCGCCACCAGATGCAGGCACTGTTCCAACTGTCGATAGGTCAGCCCGGCTCCAGCTTTGCCATCGAGATAGCCCGCAAGACGGGTATTCCTGAGGAGGTCATCAGCGACGCCTCGGAGATTGTGGGCAGCGACTATATCCAGAGCGACAAATACCTGCAGGACATTGTCCGCGACAAGCGCTACTGGGAGGGCAAGCGCCAGACCATTCACCAGCACGAGAAGTCGTTGGAGGGACACATACAGCGCTACGAGACCAATCTGGAGGAGATAGAGCGCGAGCGCAAGCAGATACTGAGTCGTGCCAAACAGCAGGCTGAGGAACTGTTGGCCGAGGCCAACCGCAGGATAGAGAACGCCATCCGCGAAATCAAGGAGGCACAGGCTGAGAAAGAGCGCACCCGCGAAGTGCGCGAAGAACTGCAGGAGTTCCGTGAGCAGGTGAAGAACGACGACACCCGCGGACTGATGAGCGAGGAGGACTTTGCCAAGAAGCTGCGCCAGATGGAGGAGCGCAAGGCCCGCAAGGCACAGCGCAAGGAGAAAAAAGGCGAAGAGCAGCGTGCCGCCAGTGAGAAGTTGGCAGCCAGAGCCCGCGAGAATCTGAATCCCGAGAACCGCCCGCTGGCTGCTGGCGACAGTGTGCGCATCAAGGGTACCAACAGCATCGGCGAGATAGAGAGCATACAGGGCAAGCAGGCTACCGTCATCTTTGGCGGACTGCGCTCGAAGGTGAAGCTGGAACAGCTGGAAAGAAGTGAAAAAGTAAAAGTGAATAGTGAAAAATTTGCTACCGCTATAGATAAGCACGCCCATCTGGCTATTCAGACCAGTCACATGACACGTGCCACGATGGAAGACCGCAAGCAGAACTTCCA
>CAMNPM010000080.1 GCA_946548065.1 uncultured Prevotella sp.
GACTCGAACCCGCGACCCTCGGCTTGGGAAGCCAATGCTCTACCAACTGAGCTAATTCCGCGTTGACGACATTTATTCTTCTAAAAGAAAAGAGCCAGATGGTTTTTGTCTGACTCTTTTTAAGAGAAGTGAGCCGATAGCCGGACTCGAACCGGCGACCCACGCATTACGAATGCGTTGCTCTACCAACTGAGCCATATCGGCAGCCTTTCAAAGATCTCTTTGCTCGAAAGCGAGTGCAAAGGTAATGCTTTTTTCCGTAATCACAAAATATTTTGCCCGAAAGTTTCAGTTATTACTCAAAAACGTTGTCAAGGCGGGCTAAAGTTTCTCCTTCAGATATTTTCCGGTAATGCTTTCCGGGCAGGCGGCAATCTGTTCGGGCGTACCGCTGGCAACCAGTTGTCCTCCGCGATCGCCGCCATCGGGACCCATGTCGATGACATAGTCGGCACATTTGATAATCTCCATGTTATGTTCGATGATGAGTATGGAGTGGCCGCGGTCTATCAGTGCCTTGAAAGATTCCAGCAGTCGCTGGATGTCGTGGAAGTGCAGTCCTGTGGTAGGCTCGTCGAAGATGAAGAGGGTGGGGTCCTGTTTTTCTTGTCCGATGAAGTATGCCAGTTTTACGCGCTGGTTCTCACCTCCCGAGAGTGTGCTGGAACTCTGGCCCAGCTTGATATAGCCCAGTCCGACATCGTCCAGGGGTTTCAGTCGGTTGACGATAGTCTTCTGTCCATGTTTACCAAAGAATTGTATAGCCTCCGCGATGGTCATGTTCAGCACGTCGTCGATGTTCTTTCCTTCGTAGCGCACGTCCAGGATATCATGTTTGAAACGGTGTCCGTGACAGGCTTCACACTTGAGGACGATGTCAGCCATGAACTGCATCTCGACGGTAATGACGCCAGCACCTTTGCACTCGTCACAGCGTCCGCCATCTGCGTTGAACGAGAAATAGGGTGCGGTAAATCCCATCTGTTTGGCCAGCGGCTGTTCGGCAAAGAGGTCGCGTATGGCATCGTAGGCTTTGACGTAGGTGGCGGGATTCGAGCGGGTAGACTTTCCGATGGGGTTCTGATCGACAAACTCCACGTGTTTGACCGACAGGTAGTCGCCTCCTAATCCCATGTACTCTCCCGGTAAATCGCACACTTCGCCCAGATGACGCTTCAGGGCAGGGTAGAGGATGCCCTTGACGAGCGAAGACTTACCGCTGCCCGAGACCCCTGTGACGACGGTCATGATGTTCAGGGGAATGTCGACATCTATGCCCTTCAAGTTGTTCATCCTTGCACCCTTGATGGTAATTTTCAGGTTCCAGGGCCTCCGGCTGGTGGGTACTGCAATGTCTTCCGTATGTGTCAGATAGCGCACAGTGTAGCTTTTGGGGTATTTCTTCAGTGCTTTGGCATTGATGTCGGCAGCATTGCCCTCAAACACGATTTCACCACCCAGGAGGCCTGCGTCGGGACCCACGTCTATCAGATAGTCGGCCGCCCGCATGATTTCCTCGTCGTGTTCGACAATGACCACCGTATTGCCCAGGTCGCGTAGTTCTTTGAGAACCTTGATAAGTCTGTCGGTATCGCGCGAATGCAGTCCGATGCTGGGTTCGTCCAGGATATACAGCGACCCTACGAGCGACGAACCGAGCGATGTGGTAAGGTTGATTCGCTGGCTTTCGCCACCGCTGAGCGAATTAGACATACGGTTGAGCGTAAGATAGCCCAGTCCTACGTCCAGCAGGAACTGCAGGCGGGAATTGATTTCTGTAAGAAGCCGTTTGCCAATCTGCTGTTCTTGCTCCGTCAGCTCCACTTGGTCGAACCATTGTTTCAGTCGTACGATGGGCATTTGCACAAGGTCGGTTATGCTTCGCCCGCCTATCTTCACATAGTCAGCTTCTGGTTTCAGCCGTGTGCCGTGACACTTGGGACACGTGGTCTTTCCGCGATAGCGGCTGAGCATCACACGATATTGTATTTTGTACTGACTCTCCTTGACCATTTGGAAGAAAGCATCGATGCTCACCTGCTCGTGAATGTCCTTGTGGCGTTCTGACGGTAGCCCGTGCCAGAGCATATCCTTCTGCTTCTGCGTGAGGTTGTAGTATGGCTCGAAGATGGGAAAGTCGTCTTTGGCGGCTCTGCGGCAGAACTCGTCTTGCCACATCTTCATCTTCTCACCGTGCCAGCATACCACGCAGCCTTCATATACGGACAGCGTGGTATTGGGGATTACCATGTGCTCGTCGATTCCGATAATCTTGCCGAATCCTTGGCATTCAGGGCATGCTCCCACGGGCGAGTTGAACGAAAATAGTTGGTCGGTAGGCTCCTCAAAGGTCATGCCGTCAGCCTCGAAACGCATGGAGAAGTCGTAGGTCAGTCCTGAGGGATAGATCATCAGGCGCAGCTCACCGCGCCCCTCGTAGAAGGCGGTCTCGGATGAGTCGATGAGTCGCGAGACAGCATCTTTGGCATCGTCGACAGACAGGCGGTCGATGACTAGATACAGGTCGGACACATTTGGAAGCTGGGTGTCGTTGTTCTTATCCTTGTTTGCGTCCATCCAGTCGTCAATCCTTACGATATTGCCACCCACCGCCATGCGGGCGTAACCGTTTTGTACATACATCAGTAGCTGCTTCTGCAGGGAACGTCCCTCTACGGGATGAATAGGAGCCATCACCACAAACTTGGTTCCCTTCTGAAACTGCTGCACACACTTTACGATGTCTTCCGTTGAGTGTTTCTTGACCTCCTGCCCGCTGATGGGTGAGTAGGTTCGTCCGATGCGGGCAAAGAGCAGGCGCAGATATTCGTATATCTCAGTTGTTGTGCCGACTGTACTTCTTGGGTTGCGCGAGATGACTTTCTGTTCGATGGCAATAGCGGGCGGAATGCCTTTGATGAAGTCGCATTCGGGCTTGTTCATCCGCCCCAGGAACTGGCGGGCGTAGCTCGACAGACTCTCTACGTAGCGTCGCTGCCCCTCGGCATATAGTGTGTCGAATGCCAGCGACGATTTGCCGCTGCCCGAGACACCGGCCACCACCACCAGCTTGTTGCGGGGGATGCTGACGTTAATGTTCTTCAGGTTGTTAACCCTTGCTCCTTTTATTTCGATGTAGTCACTCATGCGCGTACTTATTAATATTGATTGAGTTGGCAAAGGTACACAAAAAAAGTGAGCCAGCCAAATGTCAGCTCACTTTTTCATTTACTTAAATATTCTGTTTCTTACAGGATAGTCTTCACAGCCTCCAGCATACCCTTGTCCTGAATCAGGTCAAGGAACTGCTTAACCATTGTGTTCAGACCCTTCACCTTGTTCAGGTCCTCCTGCCAGATGAACTCGGCACCCAGAACACCGTCGGTCACCTTCTGTGTGTCGCCGGTAGCCCATAGTTCCTTCAGCAGGTCCATGATCTTCTGGTCGTCGTTGGGTACGATTTCTACACCGTCCTCGCGCTTGCCGCCCTTGTAATAGGTGATGATGGCAGCCAGACCGAATACCAGACCCTTAGGCAGCTCGCCCTTGCGCTCCAGATAAGTCTTCACGCCGGGCAGGTCGCGAGCCT
>CAMNPM010000081.1 GCA_946548065.1 uncultured Prevotella sp.
AGCTTCATTAAAATGGCCTTCCTAAAGAGTTGCAATGGTAACAAATGCCGTCATGCCTGGCATCAGGTGTGGGTGTGGCTCCAGTGTCGCCTCGACATGCGCCATGCCATTGCTGTCGATAACAGGGCTGAAGGCTGAAACGGTGGCCTTATGCCTCTCGGAGGGGAATGTGACTGTGGTTACGGTGAGGATGGCACCCTCCTCGTATTTGGCCAGTTCATTCTCGAGCACGTTGAAACACACCTTCAGATGCTCCGTGTCCACAATGTAGAAAAGGGCCTCTCCTGGCTGCGCAGCACCATAGAGCGTGTTCTTTATCTGCGAGACTGCCCCTGAGACGGGAGCGGTAATGGTGCAATACGACAACTGGTGCTCCAACTCATGTAGCTCAGTTTCTGCCTCGTTATAGCCACTGTTGATACGTGCCAGTTTCTTGATGTTCTCTGGCGCCGCATCCAGCCGGTCGTGCTTATAGCCTTGTCCCATGAGGATGGCCTGATATTGAAACTCGGCTTTCTCCAGCTTGGCGCGGCTGTGAAGGATTTTGTCACGCAGGGCTACATCGTTCAGCCGCACGAGGACCTGCCCCTTCTTGACCATTTGCCCCGTATTCTCTACGCCGAACATGACTATCTGTTCAGCAATGCGGCTATAGACGGGAATCTCGCGCACGGACTCTATTTTTCCTTTGGTGAGTGTTGTGGACGTTACATTTTGCCGAGGTAATGAGGATTCTTCTGATGTCACCATCTGGGTATCCGCCTTTTCTGAGTCAGGCTGCACATTCTTCTTCTGCTGGCAGGCTGAGAAAAGTATTAGGGTAAAAACGCAAATCAATGAAAAACGCATATTCTTATTCATACTTTATGAGGGTTTGCAAATGATAATGGGCTACCCAGAATTCTTCCATGGCAGCCAGATAGTTAATGTAGGCCGTAGACCATCGCGACTGCGCCAGAGTGTAGGTGTTGATGTCGCAAAGGCCGTTGGCATAGTTGACGGCTGTCTCATTGAATGCCTCTTCCGCCAACTCAACGGTTTTTTCTGTGCTTGTAAGCATCATCCTGTTGGATTGCAGCTTCAGCAGGGTCACGGTGGCATCTTCTGCCAAGAGACGTTCTACCTCTTGGAGTGCTGACTCCTGTCGCTCCGTCCAGCCTATGGCTGCGGCATGGCGCTTCTTGGCTGCCCCGTGATCCATCAGCGGTATCGTGAGCTGCACGGCTCCCAAGGCATAAAGTTGTTGGTTCTTGTAGGCACTGCCGAGGGTCGTGTTGACTTGCTGCAATCCCAGATTGATGTCGAGTCCGACGTTGATGCCCCGTTCCTTGTGTGCCTTGTCTTCCTGATGGCGGGCTTCGGTCAGTTCGGTCAACTGGTGCTTGTAGGCAGGGCTGTTGGACACGGCAAGCTTCGCCACCTCTTCTGGCGTATAGCGTGTTGCAGGCGGCGTGTCAGGTATCGCCAGCAGGGGCAAGTCTACAGGTATTTGGTCCATGCGCAGCAGGGACGCCAGTTCCTTCCTTGCCTTCTGCTCGTCCTCACGAGCCACGTTCAGCAGGTTAATGGCATTCTGCTGCTGCACCTCTATGGAGTGCAGTTCTGCCAGGGTGACAGCGGCAATGCTTTTCTTCTCGCGGGTGATGGACAGAAGGGTGTCGTTCATCTCCAGTTCATACTGGCGCATCTGCAAAACCCGCTGCTGGCGCGCCAAGCGGAAATAGCGCACAGCGGCCTCCTCGGCAATACGCCGCAGATTATACTCGTGCTGACTGCGTGCGGCCTCCAGGCGCTGGTCTTCCACTTTCTTCTCCCAGCGGAAGGGATTGTAGCCCAGCAGGCTGTGGTTGTAGCCCACCAGCACGGGACTGGCCACGAACTGGCGCGGGTATCCTGAGGCTTCCTTGCGGAAGAACTCACTCCAGATGGCTTGTGTTCCAATGAAGGCCTCACCTCCGAAGGGCAGCACCTTCTGGCTGAGCCTCAGCTGAGCCGAGGTGGAGAAGATGTCGTAGTTGCGCAGGTAGACGTAGTCGCGGGTAGGGTCGCTGACGATGCGTGAGTAGTTTGGTACGACCTTCAATGAAAGCTGTGGCTTGCGCAGGGCTTCGAAAGCCTCGTATGATGCCTGGCGGCTGCGATACTCCTGCCGGCTCTGGAAGGCGGTGATGGCACTGTCTTGCGCAAGGCGTATCGCCTCGTCCAAGGTCAGCGATGCCTGTCCCATACTCTCCAAGGGGAGTATGCTGAGGCATGTCAAGCCGATCAGAAGGCACAAATCGATTCTATACTTCATCTCCTTATTGATCTTTAATATCTGAAAAATAGCCAAGCTTCTTGAGTTCCTCGAAGTTGCCGTCGGCTGCCACGCGACCGTCCTTCAGCACGATGATGCGGTTACACTGCTCTATGGTGCTCAGCCTGTGGGCGATGACGATGCGCGTACACTTCAGCTTGGCCAGGTTCTCTACCACGATGTGCTGGCTGATATTGTCGAGTGCCGAGGTTGCCTCGTCGAGGAAGAGCACTTTGGGCTTTCTTACCAGTGCCCTGGCGATGAGGATGCGCTGCCGCTGTCCGCCCGACACGCCCTTACCGTCTACGGTGATGGGGGTGTCCATGCCCAGCGGGAAATTGCGAATGTCGTTGTCGAGTGCCGCCATGCGTGCCGCCTCCCAGGCATCATCATCAGTCAGTAGCGAATTGTTGAAGATGATGTTGTCGCGGATGGTGCCCTCCACCAGTTGGCCGTCCTGCATGCAGATGCCGATGCAGTAACGCCGCAGGCTGCGCAGGTTGATGTCGCCGACGTCGTACTGGTCGTAGAAGACGGAGCCCGAGAGCGGTTTCTCCAGTCCCATCATCAGTCGCATCAGCGTGCTCTTGCCACAGCCCGACGCTCCGACCAGTGCCACGTAGTCGCCACTGTTGATGGTCAGGTTGAGGCCGTCGAAGAGCAGGGGCATGTCGTCGGCATAGCGGAACTTCAGCGCGCGTATGTCCACCTGGCCTGAGATGGTCTTCACCACATTGGCATTCTCCTTTGCCTCCGTCTTTCCAGTCAGGATAGGTCGGCAGAGTTGTATCTCCGGCAGCATGCGCGACATCAGCGACGTGATGCCCTGCAAGTTGGACACGGCCTGGCAGACAATTCCCAGCACGGCGCAATAGGCGATATAGTCGGAGAGCGCCAAATGGTAGTACCAGGCCGCCCACATCGTCACAATCATGGGCAACAGCCTGAGGCAGTAGCCGATGCCGGTGACCACGAAACTGGCCAGCGGCTGTCGGCTGCTAAAGGCCTCTGTGGGGGCGTATGCCTTTGCCCACTGATGGA
>CAMNPM010000082.1 GCA_946548065.1 uncultured Prevotella sp.
CCTTGACGAGGTATGACAGGCGGTCCGTCAGTTCACCCTCTACCGCCGCATGCCACGCCTTGACGCGGTTGTCGCGGAATTGTGTGCGGCCATCCTTATTATATATAGGTGAGGTGATGAGGGCGATGCCCGGCGTCATGCCGTAGTGCGTATAACTGTCGTAGAACATGTGGTTGTAGTAGTTGTCGTTGCCTGTCACCTTGGCGGTTATCTGACTGCGGATAGGTTCCGGATAGTCGCCGCCGTCGTAGTGCAGCGGTCCCGACTGGTTGGTGCTTTGGAAGTATTCCACCACGGCACCGCGAATCCATTGGCGTCCGGGTGCTTTATTGGTGTATTCCATGCCCCACAGACCGTCCCATCCGTTGCCTTTACGCATGCCGGAGCCGTCTTCGAAGGGCACGTCCAAATACGCCTGCACTTGGTGCTGTTTCGTGATGTTCCATCCTATCTGGTAGGTGATGGAGCCCAGGTGGTTGCCATATACCCAGTCCTCCATGGCGTTGTTCTCGAAATAGTTCTTGTCGCCGACGGGCAGGATGACTTTCCAGAAAGCCTTCAGGTCTGCCGGCTTGCTCTTGGCAGCCATCTCCTGACCTTCGCCCCAGGCGCCGGTATAGGCATAGTTCGTACCGCCAAACAGTGCCACGTGCTCAATGCCGGCGGTGATGAAGACCACTTTCTCTGGATTGCTGCGGAAGTAGAAGTGCTTCTGGTGGTAGTAAGCCCCCGTGGTGTAGCCCTGATTGACGTTGGGAGCCTTGCGGAAGGCCTCCTTGCGGTAGCTGTTGTCCATCAGTTTTCCGTAGCCGCCGTCGAAGTGTATCTGCAGCCATCCCTTGGTGTAGGGCACCGTCCAGAAGTCAGACGTTCCGATGTGTACCTGCGGGATGGGCTTGGCATTGGTGCCTTTGGCGAAGTGCCCTATGCTGAGGCGCTCGTTGCGCAGCACCTGCCGCTGTTCCCTGCTGCCCACCTCGAGGAAGAACTTCCTCCAGCTGATGTTGCCGTAGCATTGCTGCAGGTATGCCTTGTGGTCGGCATGTACGGAAGCCACCATGTCGATGGCTCCTGACAGCATGAAGTCGTTGCCTAATGCATGGTCTGCCGTCACTGCTCCGCGAAGGTAGGCCGTATTGGGACGCGTTGACAGGACGTGGTGACGGTTGGTCACTAACTGGTAGGCGGTATGCCGACCAGTGCCCACGGCCGTCTCTGCCGACAGGTCATAGTCGATGTTCGTCTTTTTCTCCTGTCCGTAGCCGGTGGCTGCTCCCAGCAGGAGGACAGCCATCAGTAATATGGATTCTTTCATGTTCAGAACTTTTTCCCGAATGCTATATTGATAAACGTCTTGACGAGCAGCGTGGCGTCGAACCATAGCGAGCGGTGCTCCAAGTAGTAGAGGTCCAGCTCCAGTCGGCGCAGCATCTTCTCCATCGTGTCCGTATAGCCGTTGTACAGGGTGGCATAGGACGTCACTCCAGGTCGTATCTGGTACAGTTCGGCGTATCGGGGATTGTGCTGCATAATCTGGTCGATATAGAACTTGCGCTCGGGGCGGTAGCCTACGAACGCCATGTCGCCTTTGAAGACGTTCCACAACTGGGGCAGCTCGTCTAAATGATGAGTGCGTAGGATTCGTCCAATCTTCGTCAGTCGGGGGTCGTCCTCCTGTTGCAGCAATTCCTCTCCTTCCTTCTCGGCATCAATCACCATACTGCGAAACTTGTAGATATAAAATGGTTTACCGTGCAATCCGATGCGCTCCTGCTTATAGATGGCCGGTCCGCCGCCAATCTTGATGGCGAGATAGCATAGCAGTAGTAAGGGCGAGAATATAATCAGGCAAAAGGCTGACAAGATGAGGTCGATGATGCGTTTCATTCAGTAGTTTTTATTTTAAAGTTAACCCCTATGTTCACTCCGCAATAGATGATGATGTCGCAGAGGATGATGAGCATGGTTGACAGGGTGGGGTATAACAGACTGTTCACCACGATGATGCCGATGGCAAGACACAAGATGAACAAGAGCGCCTGTCCCTGACTCAGTCCTGCTTGCAGCAGCTTGTGGTGAATATGATTCTTGTCGGCTTTAAACAATGGCTGTCGGTGAAACAGACGATAGAGCGTCACTCTGACGACATCGGCAACAGGAACAAAGAGCAGCGTGAGGGGAATCAGTAGCGCCTCGGGACGATAAGGCCAGATGTGGGCGACATCCATCGAACTCTTGATAGCGAGGAAGCCCAGCGTGAATCCTAACGTCAGCGAACCGCTGTCGCCCATGAAAATCTTCGTGTTCTTCTCCGGCTTTCCAAAGAGGTTGAAGTACAGGAAGGCGACCAGCGCTCCCATCATGCCGACGGTCAGGATGGTGTAAGTATAGGTGAATACCTCGTAATGGACAAAGTAAGCTAAGAATCCTGCCAATGCCAAGAGCGAGAGACTGGCAGCCAGACCGTCGATGCCGTCGATGAGGTTCATGGCATTGTCGATGAACACAATGATGAAGATGGTCAGCGGAATGCCGACGTAAGTAGGAATCTCGTAGATGCCGAACAGCCCGTACAGGTTGTTCAGATATAGTCCTGCTATGGGCAGCAGACTGGCAGCACAGATTTGTGCGGCAAACTTCGTGGTAGCGTTCAGACCTATCAGGTCGTCAACGATGCCCGTGATGTAGATGATGCCCAAGCCCACCAAGAAACTGGCGCTCCAGATGCCGAAGGGGTGGTCGATGCCAGAGTTGGAGGCAATCAGGAACAGACAGCCAACAAACGCCAGTACCATGCTGGGGAAGAACGAGATGCCGCCCATTCTCGGTATGGCGTTATGATGTACCTTCCTGCCGTTGGGCAGGTCGTACAGCTTCTTATGCTTGCAAAAGTCGAGGATTGCAGGTGTAAAGATGAATCCACAGACCATGCTGAGGATGAAGGCACTCACTAAGTATATTGTCATGTATATAGTCTCTCGATAATAGTATTAACTCTGTTTTTTTACTATTATAACTCGAAAGCATAGATATTATTGTACGTGTGCGATAAAATATTTTCCTTATAGTATTTTTACGAGATAAATCATGCCTTTGGTGAGTCGCTTGCTCTCGAATAATTTTCAAATAAAAATTATGAAAACATCTTTCACTTGTCACTTGTGATTATAACAAATTGT
>CAMNPM010000083.1 GCA_946548065.1 uncultured Prevotella sp.
GATGCCGTGCTGCACCTGGTGTCTGCCGCCGATGGTGCCGAGCAGTACTATACGGTGGCCACCAATTCTGCCCGCTATGAGCAGGCTAACGAGGAGGGGCTGCAGTTGGCGCGCGACCTGGACAAGAAGGTGAACAAGGCATGGACGGGTCATCCGCACCTGAGGGTGATCAACAACCACGACGACTTCGATGCCAAGCTGCGGCGTGTCATCCTGGAGATTAGCAACGTGCTGGGACTGCCGCAACCTGTCACCGAGGAGCGCATGTATATGATTGAACTCACCGGCGAGCTGCCTGAGTGTATTGAGAGTGAGATTACGCAGACTTATCTGGTGGCTGACCCCGACTGCGAGGTACGGCTCCGTCGCCGCTCATGGGGTGGGGAAGTGGTCAACGTCCACAAGACCAAAAAACGCGTATCTCCCACCGAGGTGCTGGAAACCGAACGCCAAGTATCGAACGCACTGTACGAGTCGCTCCTGCAGCAGGCTGACCCCTACCGCTCGACCATCCGCAAGACGCGTCGCTCGTTCATCTGGAAGGGACAGTATTTCGAGATAGACTTCTTCCATGCTCCTGTTGACAATCTGATGATTCTGCAGACCAAGGGTGTTGCCGAGCAAGAGGATGTCAACTTCCCACCGTTCATAAAGGTCATCGACGACATCACGGGCAAGAAGGAGTACTACAACTACAACATCGCCCTCAGACACTAAAAATTAAAGTAACAAAAACATATTACAAAGATGAAACGAAAACTTTTCTTACTGGTTGGTGCGCTGGTGCTGGCCGTGACGGCTCATGCCCAGTGGCGAGTCGGGGCAACCATTGGTACCACAGCCAACCATTACCGCATGGATCGTCAGTATATGTCGGACTATCATTACAACGACCGCTGGGGCATCACCATGGGTATCACTGGACAGTATGATTTCAACTCCTGGCTGGGTGTCCGTGCAGATCTGAACTGGACCCAAAAGAACTATCGCATTCAGCGCGACCGTGTGACGATGGATTACAAGTATACCAACAACTACCTGTTGCTGCCCGTCATGGCATCGTTCAGCTTTGGTGGGCAGAAGGTGCGTGGCTTCTGCAATGTGGGTGTCTATGGCGGCTACTGGCTATCGAGCAACTATAGCGGCACAGACTATAACGCCATAGCCAAGGCTTCCTTCGGTGTCAAGGGACATGTCGACTTCAACTCTGACCGCGACCAGCGCTGGGACTGCGGCCTGGTGGGCGGCCTGGGTGTCGAGTACCGCTTCGCCCCTCATTGGGGTGTACAGGTGGAGGCTCGCTACTACTACAGCACCACCAGTGTCCAAAAGCAGTATATGCGAGTGAGTGACTACCGCTACCACTCCACGCTCGGACTTCAGGCTGGCGTGAGCTACTTTTTTTAAAGGTAAAAAGGTAAAAAAGTAAAAAGGTAAAGAAATAAAAAGGTATAAAAGTATATAGGCAATGAAGAACAAGATATGTTTACTGGGAGCACTGCTCCTGATACTGACCGTCAGTTCGTGCCGACAGGACAGCGACACATTGATTCCTTACGACCACAATGATGTGATGGCCTTCGAGGAGGCAACGAAGAGTTTTGCTGCTCAGTACAAGGTGTTCTGGAACGGCATGAACCAGAACTACGCCCTGTGGGACTACGAGATGGAGAACGGTCTGGACTGGGATGCCGAGTACGACAAGTTCCTGCCCCGTTTCGAGGAACTCGACAAGAGGCAGGACGTCACCGACGATGACCTGAAGGCACTGATGGACGAGATGGTGGAACCGCTGCACGACGGCCACATGTCTGTCAGATTCTTGAACTATCAGACGAAGAGGTATGTAGGAGCATCACCAGCCTACTTGCGCAATGCAAAACGACCGGACTACACTGCCCCGCGTGAATTGGGTGACAAGAAAGACAAACTGGCAGCATTGTCAAACATAAAGTCTGAAGACATCCTGGATAGTTATACCTCTTCAACCTCTCTGAATAAGCTGTTTGCCCATATGTTGCCTGATGGCAGCACCAGGAAGTGGGTAGATGCCGAGATAGAGAGACTGTCAAACCTGACCACTCCCACCGAGATGGAGGAGAGCCGGCTGGCCGGACTCAAAGCATATACAGAAGATTTCAATCTGATGGTTAAGAATTTCTCTACGAATGAGCAACTTGTAGAAGACTATAATAAGCTGGTGCTCAAGTATGGGTATCTGAGCATTCCCGGACTGACGGCAATCGACCCCAGTTATATCAATGCTGGCGTGTCGGTGAGTTACGCCCTGCTCAAGGGTAACATCGTCTACATGTATTTGAGCGAATTCATGCTGTCTAACTACCTTGTTCCTGAATATCTTGAGGAACTGAAGCTTTCAGACCAGGGCCTACAGCAAGCAAAGGAGATACAAGCGACCTGGCAAAAGTGGTTCGACAAGATTCAGGAACTGCACAAGGCTGGCACCCTGGGCGGTGTCGTCATCGACATTCGCGGCAATGGCGGCGGCATGGTGACCGACTATCAGTATGTGTTGGGTGCCCTGCTGCCCTCCGGCGGCTTCACTCCCTGCCAGTTGCGCTACAAGCGAGGTACCGCCCGTCTGGACTATTCGCCGCTGATGCCTCAGGTGATGCCTACCTATCCTGACGACCATGTCACCGTCACCGAGCCCATCGTTGTGCTGGCCGACTGCAACTCCATCAGTATGTCGGAGATTACGTCACGCAGCTGTAGCCTCATACCCAATGCCCACCTCATCGGCAAGCGCACTTGGGGCGGACTGTGTGCGCTGAATGACAACTCCACCTTCTCTTACAACTACAGCGGTCACATCGGTGTGAGAGACGTGACACCTGTCTATGTCTACACTCCCCTGGTCGCCACCTTCTCGATGGACGGCAAGCAGCTGGAGGGTATAGGCATCACCCCCGAGATAGAGGTCGACCTGGACAAGACGATGTTCTATAACAATCACGGCGACACCCAACTGGAACGTGCGCTGCAGTTTATTCGTAACGGAAACTAATAAA